>JBMTBF010000073.1:0-6754 GCA_049429585.1 Terrimicrobiaceae bacterium
AGACAGGCCGACTCTACGGGAATCTCGTCACCCTGCTGACCGTGATGAAAGGCCTTCCCCTCACCTACAACCGCGACATGCAGGAGGACAAGGAGGCGGTCTTCGATTCCGTAAAAACCCTCTCCGCCAGCCTCTCGATCCTCGCCGAGATGTTCTCCGCAGCCTCCCTGCGCGAAGCACGCGTCCTCGAGGCCGCCGGCGACCCCCTGCTCCTTGCCACCGATCTGGCCGACCGCCTTGTGGAAGGCGGCGTTCCCTTCCGGCAGGCCCACGAAATTGTCGGAGGACTCGTCGCCCGGGCGCGGGAATTGAACACTCCCCTCGATCAGCTGGATTCCTCGGAATTCCTCAAGGCCTCTCCGGTGCTCACGCCGGAGATCGTCCAATCCACATTCCAACTCGAATCCGCCTTGGCCGCCCGCAAGGCCATCGGGGCCCCCTCACCCGAAAACATCTCGCGCGAACTCACCCGCTGGCGGAATCAACTCGGCTGAACCGCCATGCTGCTCGAGCGCCTGTTTGAATTCCGCAACCGCGGCGATGTGGAGAAACCCTTCCTCTCCCACATCGAGGATCTCCGCTTCACCATCATCAAAGTCGCCTCTGCGCTGGTCTCAGCGATGGTCCTTTGCTTCGCTTTCCGGGAAAAACTCGCCGACTTCATCCAGCACCCCCTCATTGCTGTCGATCCCGAGCGTGCCGCGAACCTGCAATCGCTCGGCGTCGCCGATTCGTTCACGATCTCGCTTGAGTTGTCCTTCTACGGGGGACTGGTTCTGGCGTTTCCCTTCATCGTTTACTTCTTGGCGGAGTTCATCCTGCCTGCCCTCACCCCGAAGGAAAAGCGGATGCTATTTCCCGCAGCGCTGATTGGCGCCGGGTTGTTCCTGACCGGTGCCGCATTCAGCTATTTCGTCGTTCTCCCGCAAACCCTCGAATTCTTTTTCAACGATGCGCGTTCGATGAATTGGCAACCGACCTGGACGGTCCGGGAATACTATTCGTTCACCACGCAATTCGTCATTTCCTTCGGCCTCGCCTTCGAGTTGCCGCTGGTGGTTCTCCTTCTCGTGAAGCTCGGCATGGTGGACCATATCCAACTCCGTAGCGCGCGGGCCTTCGCCGTGGTGATCATTTTTGTGGTAGCGGCCATCATCACTCCAACCTCCGACATGCTCACCCTGCTTCTCATGGGAGGTCCGATGTGCCTCCTTTATGAAATCTGCATCGGCATCGCGTGGTTGATGCGCGACCGCTCGCAACCCCCTCAGCAAACTCCTCCCCAAGCTCCGTGAATCTCTCCGCCTTTGGACAACGCGCCTCTCGGGGCAGCGGGATTGAAAACCTGATGGACGACCTCGGGAAGGCGCTTTCCGGAACCGGCCCGGCCCCTCTCATGCTGGGCGGCGGAAACCCCGCGCACATCCCAGAGATGGAGGCGGTCTGGAACAAACGCCTCCACGAAATCCTCGCCGATCCCGCCATACTCCGCCGCACGCTGGCGATCTACGATCCTCCCCGCGGCAACGCCACCTGCCTATCCGCCCTTGCAGGACTGCTTCGCAACGAACTTGGCTGGGAGGTGGGGCCTGAAAACATCGCGGTCACTCCCGGCGGGCAAACGGCGTTTCATTTTCTTTTCAATCTCTTCGGCGGAAAACGCCCCGACGGCACGCAGGCTCGGATTCTTCTGCCGCTCATGCCGGAATACATCGGCTACGCGAACCAAGGACTCGAAGAGGGAATGTTCGCCTCACAGCGCCCCGGCATCAACCGCACCGCGCCGAACCGCTTCAAATACCACATCGATTTTTCCAGTCTCCAAGTTGGGCCGGACATTGGTGCCATCTGTGTTTCCCGACCGACCAACCCCAGTGGAAACCTCGTCTCCGATGAGGAACTTGCCCGATTGGAATGCCTCGCCGCCGAGCGTGACATCCCGCTCATCATCGACAACGCCTACGGTTGGCCATTTCCCGGCATCGTCTTCTCGGAGGCCAAGCCCCTTTGGACTCCGCACACGATCCATGTGATGAGCCTCTCAAAGCTCGGTCTCCCCGGCACGCGAACCGCCTTTGTCATTGGTCCGCCCGAGGTCGCCTCCGCCGTCTCCTCAATGATGGCGGTGACCGGCCTGGCGAATGGAAATTTTGGCCAGGCCATCGTCGGCCCGCTGTTCGCCAGCGGCGAGATCACGCGTCTCGCCCGAGAAATCATCCAGCCCTACTATCGCCGCAAACGCGATGCCGCGCTGGAGGCCGTTGCAGAGTTTTTTCCAACCGACGCTCCCTACGCGCTGCATGAAAGCGAGGGAGCGCTCTTCCTCTGGCTCTGGCTGGAAAATTCCAAGAAAACCTCGCGAGAGATTTACCAAAACCTCAAGGAACGCGGCGTGCTTGTCGTCCCGGGCGAGTATTTCTTCTTTGGTGATATCGCCGAGGATTGGCGCCACCGACATGAATGCCTGCGGATTTCGTTCGCGATGGACGACCGTGATGTCCGCGAAGGCCTGCGTATCATCGGCTCGGAAATCGCAGAGGCTTTTTAGCCCATTCGCGCTCCCCGTTTGGCAAAACCCGCCCGAATGCTACTCTCTCGAACCATGCGCTGGTCTTTCAAACTACTCGGGATCGCCGTCATCACCTCAGCCGCCTTGGCCCAGGATGCAACCCAAAAGCCCGAGGAATCACCCTACGATCAACTCCAGATTCTTACCCGCGCGATGCAACTCATCCGCCAGGATTATGTGGATGAATCCAAGACCGGCTACACCGACCTCACCCACAACGCCCTCCGGGGGATGCTTGAGCAGCTTGATCCGCACAGCCAGTTCATGGATGCAAAAAATTTCAAAAACATGCAGGAGGACACCCGGAGCGAATTTGGCGGTCTGGGCGTGGTGGTGACCGAACGCGGCGGCATCCTCACCGTGATCAACCCCATGGAGGACACTCCGGGCTTCAAGGCCGGAATTCTCCCCGGAGACCAGATTCTCAAAATCAACGGCGAGTCCACCGAGAATCTCGATGTGAACGAAGCGGTCGAAAAACTCCGCGGCCAGGTTGGCGAATCCGTCAACCTCACGATCAAGCGTCCCTCCACAGGCGAGATCAAAGACCACGAACTCGTCCGGGAAGTCATCAAGGTGCCGAGCGTGAAGGATGCCCAAATCCTCCCCGCCCGCCCCCCCGCGTCCGCGCGCATCGGATATGTCCGCATCACGCAGTTCAACGAACCCACCAGCGCGGAATTTTCCGCCGCCCTGGACAAACTCGAGGAGCAAGGGATGGACGCCCTTGTGCTCGACCTCCGCCACAATCCCGGTGGTCTCCTCGGAAGCGCGGTCGATGTCTGTGGCCAATTCCTCCCGCCAAATACTCTTGTGGTTTTCACCGAGGGACGCACCCCTTCCCGGGAATACCGCACCTCCACCAAACCAACCCCCATCCGCAAATACCCCCTCGTTGTTTTGACGAACTACGCCAGTGCCAGCGGATCGGAAATCGTCGCCGGTGCGCTCAAAGACCTCGACCGCGCCCTGGTCGTTGGCGAGACCACCTTCGGCAAAGGTTCAGTGCAAAGCGTGATCGCCTTGCCTGATGATTCCGCCGTGCGGCTCACCACCGCGAAATATTTCACGCCCGGCCGCAAGCTCATCCACGAACACGGCGTCTCGCCCCACATCCGCGCCACCCTCACGCAAAAGGAGGAAGCCAACCTGCTGCGCTCCCGTCGAGACCGCGAGGATCCTTCGAAAACCTCCCCGGTCATTTGGGATCCGCAACTCGAACGCGCCGTGGATGCCCTCCAAGGCTCACTTCTCCACACCAAAATCAACTGACCTCCGTGCCGACCATCCTCGCCATCGAAACCTCGTGCGACGAAACCGCTGCCGCTGTGCTGACCGGCTTCGATCGGGTGCTGGCGCATGAGATTTTCAGCCAGGCCGAAATCCATTCCGAGTTCGGCGGCGTGGTGCCCGAGGTGGCCTCGCGCAACCACCTCGCCAGCGCCCCGCTCATCATCGACCGTGCCATGCAAAAAGCGGGCCTCGATTTTTCCCAACTCGATGCCATCGCCGCCACCACCGGCCCCGGCCTCGCCTCCGCCCTGCTCGTCGGAGCCTCGCTTGCCAAAGGCCTCGCCCTAGGCGCCGCCAAAACCTTCCTCGCCGTAAACCACATCGAGGGCCACTTGCTCTCACCCTTCTTCGGACGCGATACCATCCCGCCCCACACCGCGCTCGTCGTCAGCGGCGGGCACACCCTGCTTCTGGATGTCGAAGGCTTTGGAAAATACCAACTGCTCGGCCGCACCCTCGACGACGCCGCCGGCGAGGCCTTCGACAAAACCGCCAAACTCCTCGGCCTCGGCTACCCCGGCGGCATCCTCATCGACCGCCTCGCTGCGGACGGCGACTCCGCCCGCTTCGATTTCCCCCGCGGCATGATCGACTCCGGCGATTTCGATTTCAGCTTCAGCGGCCTCAAAACCTCGGTCCGCATCTTCCTCGAAAAACACGGGCCGCCCTCGCCAGTCGATCTCCCCGACCTCTGCGCTTCCTTCCAAGCCGCCATCGTCGATGTCTTAACGGCCAAACTCCTCAAAGCCGCACGCCAATCTGGCCGCCACACCATCGCCATCAGCGGCGGCGTCAGCGCCAATTCCTCCCTCCGCCAAACCCTCCGCACCCAAGCCGAACGCGCCGGACTCGAACTCCTCTTCCCCCCACCCGACCTCCTCACCGACAACGCCCTGATGATCGCCTACGCCGCTGCCCACCACCTCGCCGCTGGCAAAACCTCCCCGATCACCGAGGAAATCTCCCCGAATTTCCAAGCCAGCGCCCTCGCAAGAATCCCCGCTTAAAAATCCTGCAACCCCGCCAGAAACGCATCCGTTTCCTTGGCGTTGTCATGCATCTCGGCGACGAACCGCGCACACCCCGCCTGCATCCGCTCCAACTCCGCCACATCGCCCATCATTTCCCTCGCCTCGGATTTAAACTTCTCAAAATCCCCATCGGCAAACCGCCCCAACCCGAACTGTTCGAAAATCCCATCCGGATTCACATCCAACGAAAGCAACGCCGTCCGCCCCAGCCCCGCCTGGATAAAGCTGTTCGGCCACCCCTCCCACTCCGAGGTATTCACAAAAACCCGCGCCGCATCGTAGTGGCTCTGAATTTCGTGGTAGGGAACTTTTTCGATGAATCGCAGATTCGGCAACTTCGCCGCCCTCGCCGCCACACTTTCCCACAACCCCACATCTTCTCGCGGACAAACCATCTGAAACGAGCGCTCCGGCAAGGCCTCGACCAAATCCAAAAACAAATGCGGCCGCTTCACCGGTTGGCACCGTGAAACCCAAAGAAAATCCACCTCCTTCACTCCCGCATTCGGAAACGCCCTGGGCAAAATCAAATTCCGATACATCCCACATGACCAACCGCGTTTCTTGAACAACTCCCGCTGCACCTCCGTCATCGCAAACCTCAGGTCGCAACTCGCCACACCCCACTCGAACAACCCGCCACGCACCGGATTTTCCCGGCGAAAATCGCCCGTCAACTCGCTGTCCAACCCACAAATAAATCCCGCCCGATACCCCAGCACCCCGCGCATCGCCACCACCGCCGCCATCCAAGCCGTCCACCCCAGCAAAAACACCCAGTTCGGTTTTTCCTCCCGAATCACCGAAAATACCCTCGGCATCGCCCCTAGCATCGCCGCTGGATTTCCATTGTGGAACTGCCCACCCGTGCGAATCCTCACCCCGTCGAGCACAACCCCATCCTCCTGCCCGGTGTCGCCACCCAGAATCACCGTCTCAATTCGACGACCCGCCAACTCCCGGGCCAGCAAAGCCACCTGCAACTCCGCTCCGCCGGAAACCCGCGTCGCACTTTTCTCCAATACCAAGTGCGCGTAGCTCGACAAAAATAAGATTCTCATCGCGCCTCAAGCCACTGAGTGACCTCCGCCAAGTTCCTCCCACTCCGAAATATTTCCCGCTCCCCGAGTGACATCGTGCCCCAACGCTCCTTCAATTCCCCCGCACCGATTTTGCCCAACTCCAAGAGCTTTCGCACGAGCGCCAAATCCTTCTCCCGCCCCACAACGACCTTCACCGCCGCTAAATCCAGCGGTTGCAGTGCGAAAACATTCTCGAATCCCGCCACCGCCACCAACCTCTGATCCCACCCCGGCGGCAAAGTCTCCACAATGGATGGATGCAATATGTCGGCGTAGTAGCCGAATTGCTGGTGGAATGCCTTGTTGGCACCGAGCACGGAACCGAGAGACAGCGCTAAATCCCTATCCACCGGCTCAAGAAGAAAGTCCGCATCATAGGTCAAATCCAGGGGACCCCCACTTTCCCCGAGTTCCGGGTGAAACACCAAAAGCGAACAGGAACCTAAGACCACTATCTTCCGCGTTTCTTCAAGAGATCGAAGCTCCTCGAGTAAATGGGTTAATGAGCGAACGCGCATATCTCATCAACAATCCTGTGTTCCGCAGTTGTCAGCACGCCCGCGAACGGCGCGAAGTTCCTAAAAAAATCCGCCCTCTCGCCATCGTCCCTGAGCGCCCTAAGCAGCGCCTCCATCCCCTCCTCCGACTCCTGGGCCGCAAGAATCAACCGCTCCCACTCGCGCAGCTTGTCTTGTTGAGTCGACCCATTCGCATTCCATCGCGCGTTGTTGTCGAGGCCCGTCTGCAACCAGACTGGATCCCGCTCGATCTTGTCCGCG
>JBMTBF010000074.1:0-6733 GCA_049429585.1 Terrimicrobiaceae bacterium
CGTCCCAGAAACTTTGCTGACCCCCGCCGTACGGCCGGCTGATCTGCGGTTGAGGGGGGAGCGGCTCGCCTCACTATCAGCAGCGGAGATCTCACGCGCGTATGCAATCTCAGAGCGACGAGCGCGACTCCTCCCCGCGGGACTCTCCATTCTTGAAGCGCTGCTTCTGCAGACAGGGGTGACGGATCTGCATGTTGATCGTGGCGGTATTCGTGAAGGAGTGATCATTGCTGAGGCGCTCGGCGGATCATCATGGCGCGGCGCACTGGGTGACCTCGTTAGAGCGCAGCGATAGCCGTCTCAAGTTTTGACTGTCGACTCGGCGTAAGCGTCTCGTCATCCGCAAAGAACGCTTGCAGTTCGGTTGCCATCTCTGTTGCGTCCGCATCACTCACTGACGGGACGAACTCAACTTCTAGCTCGGTCCATTGCGCATTGCCTGACTGAATTTCGTCCGTGGTGAGGTCCGCGACAACGCTCCCATTGAGCTGGAGCGGCCAGCTCCTTCGCCGCTGTCGCATCGTCACAATCTCACGGAGTGTTGATGCGAGCAAACGCCTCGAGAGCGACTGCGCGCATTTCGACATCGAGTTTCCCTTTTTTCTGGAAAAAAAAGCGCCCGCTACCGGCTCGCCGGGATTGATGGATTATACGGTGCGCTTCAATGCCACCCTTGCCGCCGGCAAGATCGATTTCATCGTGACGACGGTCGTGCCGGTCACCACGCTCTGCCCGTGCTCGAAGGCGATCAGCTCCGCCGGGGCGCACAACCAACGCGGCCATGTGACCCTCTCCGTGCGCTGTAAAAAACCCATGTGGGTGGAGGACATGATCGTGCTCGCCGAGGAGTCCGCGAGTGCCGGACTTTATAGTCTGTTGAAGCGCCCGGATGAAAAACATGTCACCGAGCAGGCCTATGAAAACCCGGTGTTCGTCGAGGATTTGGTTCGCAATGTGGCGGTCCGTTGCGAGGAGGACTCGAACATCCTTTGGTATCGTGTGGAGGCGGAAAATTTCGAGTCGATCCACAACCACAACGCCTACGCCTTGATCGAAAAACACCTCGATGCCCCATGACGGAACCGATTTTTTTGCCGCTTGAAGCGCCTGGGTTTCCCGCTAGATGTTTTTTCACTTTCTTCGGGGGTATAGCTCAGTTGGTAGAGCGTCTCGTTCGCAATGAGAAGGCCAGGGGTTCGAATCCCCTTACCTCCACTCCCCTCCCTTTCGCATGACCACCGTCGCTGACGATGCCCGGACTTGGGCGGAGATCGATCTCGCCGCCATTCGCCACAATATCGGCGTAGTCCGACGCCGGATCGGCCCGGACGCGAAAATCCTAGCCGTGGTGAAGGCCGACGCCTATGGGCACGGCGTGGCTCCCGTGACCGGGATGCTAGCGCCGGAGTCGCAGATTTTCGGCGTAGCGAATCTCAAGGAAGCCCGCGAGATTGCCGCGCTGGAGACCGGTCGCGACATCATGATTCTCAGTCCGTGCCTGCCCGCCGAACGGAACGGGGCGGTCGCGGAGAAATTCATCGTGACCGTCTCGGGAGTCGAAGAAGCGGCGGCTTTCGCCGGGTGCGGGCAAGCTCGTATCAATTTCAAAATCGACACCGGCATGGGCCGCATCGGTTGCCCGGCGGATTCCGCGATCGACAGCCTGCGGAAGGTTCGGGCCATGCGGAATATCGAGGTGCACAGTATTTCCACCCACCTGCCGAGCGCGGACGAAGATCTCGTTTTCACGAACCGGCAACTCGAGGAATTCGCCAGGCTCAAAAATCAAATCGGCGAGATTTTTCCCGGCACAAAAACCCATGCCCTCAACAGCGCGGGAATTTTGACCCGCCAAGTCGAGTCGAACGAAATCGTCCGTCCCGGCCTCATGCTCTACGGGGTATCGCCCATCCCGGCTTTGCAACAGGAACTCCGCCCCGCGCTTGCCTGGAAGGCCCGTGTGGCGATGGTTCGCGAGGTCGGCAAGGGAGCCTCGATCAGCTATGGGCGGACCTTCATCGCGCCGGAACGGATACGTGTGGCGGTGCTGTCGCTGGGTTACGCCGATGGATTTCCGCGCCAAACCTCGGGAAACGGCGCCGCCGTCCTGCTCCACGGGAAACCCTGCCCGCTTATTGGCAGAGTGACAATGGACCAGATTGTCGTGGATGTTTCAGCCGCACCGAACGTGCGGGCGGGAGATGCCGCCACGCTGGTCGGACAAGATGGCGACCAGGAAATCACCGCCACGGAACTCGCCACGCACGCCGGAACCATCCCATGGGATATCTTCACAGGTATCGGTCAACGCGTCCGGCGTTTCCACCACGATTCGGCCGTTAGTTGAAAAAACGGATCGACATCGGAAACCGATAGGCTTCGCCATTGCTGGCCCGGATCGCGCCGAGGATTCCCAACCAAACCCAGGCGACCAGAACTAACATCGGGAACACCAGCGGCACGATCAAGCAGCCGAAGAGTCCCACAAAAACCCACGAAAGCGCCCACCAAAGGGACCACGAAATCTGGAAGTTCAAGACGCTCCGGCCAGCTGCATCCAGCCCAGGCACCTGGTTTTTCTTGAGGAGCCACACAATCAATGGTCCGAGGATTTGGCCAAACCCCACGAGCAAAAATCCCGCGAGCGCGCTGATATGAAGAATGGTGATCCATTGCCTGGCCTCCGCGGAATCCAGCGGCGGAGGCTCAGGTTCTTGCTGCGGCGATTCGTCCATGCCAACGAGCATTCCAGCGATCCCTCCCGAGAACAAGGCAGGTGATCGCCCCCCGGGCGGAAATTAACGACCCTTGCCGCTTGACCGATCTGGACCCACCCCCCATAGTTTCCGGTTCCGAAAAGTGCGGTGGTCGGGAAATCCATCCGCCAACACATTCCGGAACCGAGAGATTTATGAATTCCGAACTCATCACAATGCTGGACCTGTTGGAGCGCGAAAAGGGCATCAAACGCGATGTTCTGGTCGATGCCATCTCCACCGCCATCCTCGCGGCCTCGAAGAAAAATTTCACCTCCGGCACCCGGGAACTCCGGATCGATATCAATCCGAAATCCGGCGGGATCCGCGCCCTCGCGAAGCTAATCGCCCGCGAGAAGGTGGAAAACCCCCACGATGAAATCGCGATCACCAAGGCCCGCTCGGTCAAAGCCGATGTGCAAGACGGCGAGGAGATTGAGATCGAAGTCACGCCTCGCGATTTCGGCCGCATCGCCGCCCAAGCCGCCCGCCAGGCGATCAACCAGCGCCTCCGCCAGATCGAGCGCGAGATGATTTATGACGAGTTCAAAGACCGCGCCGGGGAGATCGTCACGGGAACTGTCCGCCGTTTCGAGAAATCCGATGTGATCATCGACCTCGGGAAATTCGAGGGCGTCATGCCCTCCCGCGAACGCGTGATGACCGAGGACTACAATGTCGGCGACCGCCTCCGCGCCTATGTCGTCGCCGTCGAGAGCGGCAACCGCGGCCCGGAGATCATCCTCTCCCGCAGCCACCCGAATTTCGTCCGCCGACTCTTCGAACTCGAGGTCAGCGAAATCGCCGACCGCACCGTGGAGCTCAAGGTTATTGCCCGCGAGGCCGGTTTCCGCACGAAGGTCGCCGTCCACAGCGCCGATCCCAAGGTAGATCCTGTCGGCGCCTGCGTCGGCATGCGTGGAGCCCGCGTTAAAAACATCGTCCGCGAACTCAACAACGAGAAGGTGGACATTATCCGTTGGGACCCGGATCCGTTGAAATTCGTGACTGCCGCCCTCAAGCCCGCGAACATTCGCTCGATCACCACAAACGACGCCAAAAAGACGATCCATGTCCTCGTTCCTAAAGAGGATCTCTCCGTTGCCATCGGCCGCCGTGGACAGAACGCCCGGCTCACCTCCAAAATGTGCGGCTGGGATGTCGACATCCAAGAGGACAAGCGAAAGGAGGAGGCCATGCAAACCCAGGCCGCCGAAGCCGCCCACTCGCTCGCCGAGGCCCTCGGAATCAGCGAGGAAGAGGCCAACAAACTCGCGAACGCCGGCATGAACTCGATCGAGGTCATCCAATTGGCCGGAGCCGAGGACATCGCTGAAGCCCTCAGCGCGGATGAGGCCACCGGCCAACGCATCCTCGACGCCGCCCAAGCGCTCCAAAAAGCCTAGGGAGTATGAAAACCTGCTCCCGCCCGAAAAATTATCATGGCAGAGAAAACCAAGAAAAAACCCACCGAAAGCAAGCCGACGGCCACCGCCCGGCGTTCGGGCGCGTCCTCGCGTTCCACTCGTCCGGCCGCTGAATCACCGGCTCCCTCCCCTGCCAAAGAAAAGGAACCCAAAGTCCAAGGCCCGACCGTCGATCTCCTGAATCCGGAGAAAAAGGTTAAAAAGGCCACCACCCGCGCGGGCATCAAGCCCTTTATCAAGCCTGCTGGCTCGAAAACCCCGCCGACACCTCCTCCGGCTCCCGAGCCCGAGCATGAACCAGTCGCGGAGGCCGCTTCTGCCTCTCCGGTCGTTACCAATCTCATAGAGTCTGAGCCGGAACCTCAGACGCCCGTCATTTCCGAGGATGCCTCCGGGAAGAAAATTCTCCAAGTCAAGCCACCGGTCAGTGTCAAGCTCCTCGCCGAACTCCTCGGCTTGAAGCCTTTCCAGCTCATCAAGGACCTCATGTCCCTGCAGATTTTCGCAAATCTGAACCAAACCGTGGAAGCCGATGTCGTCGCCAAGGTTTGCGATATTCACGGCTTCGTTTTCGAGCGCGAGAAAAAGGACACCTCGAAGGGCCATCACAAGGTCGAGCAGAAGGTCGAGGTTCCCAAGGCCCCCGAGCCCGAGAAACTCGTCGATAAACTCCAACTCCGCGCCCCGATCATCACTTTCATGGGCCATGTCGACCACGGCAAAACCTCGCTCCTCGACGCGATCCGCAAGGCCCGCGTGGCAGCCGGCGAGGCGGGTGGAATCACCCAGCACATCGGCGCCTACAGCGTGGATCGCAAGGGCCACAAAATCACTTTCCTCGACACCCCCGGCCACGCCGCCTTCACCGCCATGCGCGCCCGAGGCGCGAATGTCACCGACATCGCCGTGATTGTTGTTGCTGCGGATGACGGCCTCATGCCGCAGACGCTGGAAGCCATTTCCCACGCCAAGGCCGCGAAGGTCAAAATCATGATCGCCATCAACAAGATCGACCTCCCTTCCGCCAATCCCGACCGCGTGAAACAACAACTCCAAGAGCAGGGCCTCACACCAGAGGATTGGGGCGGCGAAACGATTTGCGTTCCTGTCAGCGCCACCAAGGGCACCGGCATCGATCAACTCCTCGACCTCATGCTTCTGGAGGCCGAAATGCTCGAACTCAAAGCCAGTGGATCCGTCGATGCCCGCGCCACGGTCATTGAGGCGCAGGTCGAGCAGGGTCGCGGCCCGACCGCCACAGTCATCGTCCGCATGGGCACCCTCCGCTATGGAGATGTGTTCATCTGCGGCAACCACTGGGGCAAGGTGAAACAACTTATCGACGACCTAGGCAAGCCCGTGAAGGAGGCCGGTCCATCGACCCCGGTGAAGGTTCTTGGCCTGAGCGGTCTTCCCAACGCCGGCGACGAACTCGTTGTGATGGATTCGGAAAAATCCGCCCGCATCCACAGCGAGGACCGCCTTACGGAACTCCGCGATTCCAAGCTCGCCACACCCCAGCGCGCCACGCTCGAGAATCTCTTCGCCAGCATCGCCTCGGAGGCCAAGCCGTCGCTCAAAGCGATCGTCAAATGCGATGTCCAGGGTTCCCTTGAAGCTGTTGTCGCCTCGCTCAAAGAGATTCCCCAAAAGAAAATCACCCTCGAGATCATCCACTCCGCCGTGGGCCCGATCACCGAGTCGGATGTCCTCCTCGCCAGCGCGTCAAACGCCATCATCATCGGCTTCGGCACTAAGACCGAAAACACCGCCGCGCAGGCCGCGAAGCGCGAAGGAATCCAGATCAAGCTCTACAGCATCATCTACGAGTTGATCGACCAGGTCCGCGAGGCCATGAGCGGAATGCTCGCTCCGGAACACCGCGAAACCGTCATAGGCCATGCCGAGGTCAAGCAGGTCTTCGACCTCACGAAAGGCAAGGTCGCCGGCTGCGTGGTGCTCGATGGACGCATCGCCCGCACCGCTCGCGCCCGCGTGCTGCGCCGCAAGCAACCGATCTACGACGGCGGCCTCGCGACGCTTCGCCGCTTTACCGACGATGTGAAAGAGGTTCGCTCCGGCCTCGAATGCGGCATCAAGCTGGGCGACTTCTCCGAATACCTGCCCGAGGACATCATCGAGTGCTACACGCTCGAGAAGGTCCCGCAGCAACTCTGATCAAGGCGCGGCCCCGCCCGCGCCAACCCAGCCCTATGAAAAACCGCCTCGCCAGGGTGTGCGAAGTCCTCAAACGCGAACTCGGAATCCTCGCCTCGCGCGACATCGATTTCCACAGCGACCTCGTGACCGTGGCCTCCGTGGATATCACCCCGGACCTCAAACAGGCGCATGTTTACATCTCCGCCCTCGGTTCCTCCGGGGCCAGCCGCCGCGCCCTCGAGCTGCTCGAAAAAAACCGCTCCCACCTCCAGACCGAACTCTCCCGTCGCGTTCAGATCAAACACACACCCCACCTGCATTTCCACGCCGATGAATCGATCGAGCGCGGCACCCGCGTGATCGGCATCATGGAAGAACTCGGCCTCCTCG
>JBMTBF010000075.1:0-6730 GCA_049429585.1 Terrimicrobiaceae bacterium
TGGAAATGGTTCCGCACCTCGCGCTCGACGGCGGGGTTCAGGTTCGTGCGGGCGTCGAACATCGTGAGCAGAAGGCCGGAGATCGAGAGCGTGGGATTCGCACCGGTGGCGCGGATGCGGTCGGTGACCTCCATCAATAATCCGAGGCCCTCGAGGGCGTAGTATTCGCACTGGATCGGAACGAGGATTTCGTCGGCGGCCGTGAGCGCGTTGGACATCAAGATTCCGAGGGAGGGAGGGCAATCCAGGAGGATGTAGTCGAAGGCGTTTTTTTCGCGGAGGTCCTCGAACGCCGCCCGGAGCCGCATCATGTGGTCATCCATCCGGGCGACTTCCACCTCGGCGCCTGCGAGATCGAGATCGGAGGGGATGATCGAAAGGTTTTTGATCCGGGTGGGAGAGACGAGGTCGGACGCGGGTTTTTCCCCGATGAGAGCGGCATAGATGCTGGGGGTCTCGCCGCCTTCCTCCTTCGAGACCAACACACTGGTGGCACTGCCCTGCGGGTCGAGATCCACCAGCAAAACGCGGACCTTTTTTTCCGCGAGGGCGGCGGCGAGGTTCAGGCTGGTGGTGGTTTTTCCGACGCCTCCCTTCTGGTTCGTGATGGCGATGATTTTCATGCGATGGCGAGAAACCTAGCGTTGCGAGTAGTGCTTGACCAGCCCCTCCACGACGGCGTCGGCGTATTCCTTGTAAAGGCTCTTTCGCGCCTTGCCGGCGATCTTCTTTTTGCCGTCGTAGTCGCCCGCCTGAACCCGGTCGAAAACCTCGCGCGAGTTCATCACATAGGGCTCGGCGTAGATGACCGGGCATTCGAAGAGTCGGTTTGCGAGCAGATTCCTCGCCCAAATGTAATCGCTTCCAGGGATGCGGACCTCACCCCCTTTGTAGATGTAAGGAGGAAGGCTGGCGGCCGCGAGGGTGGTTTTGGCGAGGGCTTTCGAGACGGCCACCTCCTCGGCGTGCGAGCCGTTAAGAAGTTTTACCAACATCTCGAATCGTTGATCCTCGTAGGAGAGTTCCTTTTTACTCCATCCGCCGGTGACGAGGAAGTGGGCATGGTTTTTGTTCAACAAAGAGGGCTTGGCAGGGTTTCCCCACGGCTCCGCATTGAAGTGAAGGGCAAGGACGACATCGGGCTTGATCGAGTCGTTCACAAGCACGGCGCGGCGGCGGATTTCGGCGGTGCGGTAGAAAAGGCGTTCGCTTTCCTTGGTGATGGCGAAATTCGTGGCCTTGTCGCCCTTTTCGCGGAGCGATTCGAGCGCCAGCTTGCGGAGAGCGTCCGGGCGACGGGTGGTGATCGGCTCGGAGCCGGAACGCGTCAGCCAAACCTGCGCGCCAAGGGCCTCCAGTCGGGGCTTGATAAGTTTGGCTACGCGTAGGGTCATGTCTCCCTCGGTGACAGGCTTAGAGTTTCCGATCTGGAACCAGCGCTCCTCCATTTTCGCCCACTTCCCGCCGATGTGGCCGGGGTCGATCGCGATTTTCACACCGGCAAGCGGCTTGCCGGAGTCCTTCGGGATCGCTGAACGGGGACGCCAGTAGCGCGGGGGAGTTGCCGGGGAGGATTGGGCGAAGCGGAGTAAAAACGGCGGCTTGCCTTGGGCGGTTTGGATTTTCGCCGTTGTGGGAGTGACAGCGATCACGCCGACTGCCGCATCGCCGGGCGCGTAGACCTCCGCGAGCAATTCGACGAACCGTTCGCGCGTGATGGTCTCCTGGAATTTGTCGAGCTTCGACCAATCCGGTCGGTTTCCGAGTGGCGTGACTTTGGCGAAAGCGGGAAAAACCAAACCCACCAGGCAAAAAAGGATCAACGCTGAAATTCGCACCCGGTTTTTTTAAATGCGTTCGCCTCGGCTTGCTATAAAAAGGATCAATGATTCGTCTTCTTTTTTTGGGTGACATTGTCGGCGAGCCGGGGCGTACGGCTGCGAAGAAAGTCGTGTCCGCCATGCTCGCCGAAAACGCCGTCGACTTCGTGGTGGTGAACGGAGAAAACGCCGCGCATGGCCGCGGGATCACCCCGAAAATCGCAATCGACCTTCTCCGCTCGGGCGTTGCAGTAATCACCACAGGCGACCATGTTTGGGATCAAAAGGAGACCGCGCCCTACCTTGCCACCGAACCCCGTGTCCTGCGTCCCGTCAACTATCCGCCGGGCGCGCCGGGACAGGGCAGCATTGTGCTTGATACCGCCAAGGGCCCAGTAGCCGTGATGAATGTGCAATGCCGCACCTTCATGAAACAGCAACTCGACAATCCCTTCACCTGCGCGATGGAGGAGGTCGAGCGTCTGCGCGCCGAAACGCCCGTGATTTTCGTGGATGTCCACGGCGAAACGACCAGCGAAAAAACCGCCGTCGCGCGCCATCTGGACGGCAAGGTCTCGGCGGTCGTGGGAACCCATACGCATGTCCAAACCGCCGACGAGCGCATCCTCCCCGGCGGAACCGCGTTCCTGTGCGACGCCGGAATGTGCGGCCCGCTCGACTCGATCCTCGGCCGCAAGGCGGACGCCGTGGTGCAAAAATTCCTCGACGCCCTGCCATCCCAATTTCCAATCGCCCGGGGCCCCGTGCAGGTTTGCGGCGCGCTGGTCGAGATCGATCCCGCAACCGGCCGCGCCGCCTCGATCTCGCGCTTCCGGCAGGTGCTCGACGAGGCCTGAGGGCGACCCGCCCCATGGCGAAATCCGACACCTTCCGGGCGCTTCACCGCGAGAACCGGCACACGATCGCCCTGGCGTTTCCGATTGTCGCCGGGTTGGTCGGCCAAATGCTCATGGGCCTGGCGGATACGCTTATGGTTGGCAAGGTCGGAACCGTTCCGCTCGCCGCCTGCGGTTTTGCGAACACCCTCCTCTCCGTTCCGCTCGTCTTCGGTTTCGGCGTTCTCGCGGGCGTGAGCGTGAACGCCTCCCACGCCTTCGGAGCCGGCAAGCCGCACCTGGCCGGCGAAAGCCTGCGCGGCGGACTCGTGATTGCCTTGACCATGGGCTTGCTCGTCGCCCTCGCGACCCACGCGCTTCTCCGCTTTCTGCCACTCCTCGACCAGCCGCCGGAGGTCAATTCCTCCGCGACGACCTACCTCCTGCTCTGCGCGTGGTCGATGCCCGCCGTCTTCGCGACCGGCACGGCGAAAAATTTCTGCGAAGCCCTTGCGCGCCCCTGGCCGCCTTTCTGGATCATGCTCGGCGGGGTTTTTCTGAATGTGCTTTTGAACTGGATTTTGATTTATGGAAACCTCGGCGCGCCCGCGATGGGACTCGACGGCGCCGGGCTCGCCACGCTTCTGAGCCGGATCGCTACCATGGTCGCCATGCTTCTTTACCCGGCGATGGAATCCCGTCTCCAAGCCGCCTGGCCGACCGATTGGACCGCTCCCGGCCTATGGCGGGAAATCCGACGCCTCCTCGGCATCGGCATCCACTCGGGCGGCCTGAATCTCTGCGAAGTCACCGGATTTTCCTTCGGCTCGCTGATGATGGGCTGGCTGGGAGTGAATGCTCTTGCCGCGCACCAAATCGCCATCACCTGCGCGGCGACGACCTTCATGGTCCCGCTCGGAATTGGCCAGGCCGTAAGCGTCCGCGTGGGACAAGCCCGGGGCGCCGGGCGCCACGATGAAATACGAGCCATCGTCCACGGCACGCTGGGAATGACGCTAGGCATCGCCATTTTGTTTGCAGTGGTTTATTTGACTTTCGGTTCGTGGATCGCAGGCTGGTTCACCAACGATCCGTCCGTCCAAATCCTCGCCTCCCAACTCCTCGTTCTCGCGGGCGTTTTCCAAATTTTCGACGGAATCCAGATCGCCTCCTCGGGAGCTTTGCGGGGATTTGGCGACACGAAGGTTCCCTTCCTCTTTGGCATCCTCGCCTACTGGATCGTGGCGTTGCCCGTATCGCACCTCGCCGCCTTCCGCTTCGGTCTCGGCGCCTCCGGCATTTGGATAGGGTTTGTTGTCGGCCTGGCGGTTGCCGCCGCCGCGCTCTCGACGCGCTTGCTGGCAAAATGCTCGGCACATCCGGTGCCGCCCCGATAGCATCGCGCCGTTTCAATGGATCTGGAAAAACTCCGCCTACTCCTTTGCGAACTCGGCGTCGCAATCCGCTCCCGAGTCGTTTCCGCGCGCGAGGGACTTTCCCCTGAAATCCTCGCCACCGTCACAGGCGACGCCGGAGGGGACACGATTTTTGCGATCGACCGCTTCGGCGAGGACGCGATCCTCCAATGGTTCCGCTCCCACTGGCCCTCCGACGAACCTGTCCAAATCGTGATGGAGGGCCTCGAAGCCGAGCTCTGTTTTCCGGAGGAAAAATCCGCCGCCGACACGAAGTGGAAATGCCTCATCGACCCCATCGATGGAACACGCGGGTTGATGTATGATAAGCGCAGCGCTTGGGCGCTCGCCGGCATCGCCCCGCAACTCGGCGACGAAACCCGCCTCTCCCAAATCCTCGCCGCCGCGATGACGGAAATTCCCGTTTCGAAGCAATGGCGCGCCGACCAGTTCAGCGCCAGCCTTGACGGCCCACTCGTGGCGACCTGGTGCGATTGGCGCACCGGCGCTGCACCCCAAGCACTCCAGACCCGGCCCTCCATCGCGGATTCCTTCGACCACGGCTTCGCATCGCTCGCGAAATTTTTTCCCGAGGGTCGCACGCTGACGGCGCAGATCGAGGAGCGCCTTTGGGACCAAATCCTCGGCCCGAACCGCTCCCGCTCGCCTGTGGTTTTCGATGACCAATACCTCTCCACCGCCGGCCAGTTCCACGAACTGATCACCGGACGCGACCGGATGGTGGGCGATCTGCGCCCCCTCGTTTTCCACGCGCTCGACCTCGAATCCTCCCTCGTCTGCCATCCCTACGACGCCTGCGCGTGGCTGGTTTTGAAAAAGGCGGGCGTTGTTTTCGAGCACCCGCTGGGAGGTTTTCCCGATGCTCCTCTGGATACCGAATCGGGCGTCGCCTGGATCGCCTACGCGAACAAAAACCTCGCCGCACTCGCCCGACCGGTGCTTCAAAAAACCCTCCGGGAGTTTTTGCCATGACACGGGAACGCCTCCTCGCTCTGCTCGGCGCTGCGATCCTCCGCTCCCTTTTTGCCACACTGCGTCTACGCTACGAAGACCACACCGGGCTTCTGAACAACGAACCCGAAAATTCTTCCCTCTTCTGCTTCTGGCACAACCGGATCCTCGGAATCACCTTCGCTTTCGATCGTCTGTATCCAAAAAATCGCCTCGGTGTCACCGTCCTCACCAGCCCGAGCCGCGACGGCGAAATCCTCTCCCAACTCGTGGCAGCCTTCGGCATGGGCTCGGTGCGCGGTTCAAGTTCCCGCAGGGGCTCCCGCGCGCTTCTGGAACTCGTCCGCCTCGTCAGGATCGGGCGCGACATAGCCATCACCCCCGACGGTCCCCGCGGCCCCAAATACTCCCTCGGCCCAGGTGTTATCCTTCTCGCCCAAAACACCGGTGCCCGCATCATCCCAATGCACGCGAAGTTCAGCCGTTGCATCCGGATGAAAACCTGGGACGGCTTCATCATCCCATTGCCGTTTTCCGAGGTGTCGGTCACAATCGCCGAGCCGATCACAATTCCGGAGAACCTCTCCGACGACGAATTCGAGGCGGCACGAAAACAACTGGAGGAACTTCTTAAAAATGGTGCGGATTGACGGAGCGGCTGTTGCCGCCAAGGTGCTTGAAGAAACCAAACAACGCGTTGCAGCCCTGCGCCAGCGCGGCGTCCAACCCGGTCTCGCCGTCGTGCTAGTCGGTGACGACCCAGCCTCCCGAGCCTATGTGCGCTCGAAGGACCGGAAGGCCGCCGAACTCGGCCTGCATTCGGTGAAGGAGGAACTCCCCGCCGACACCACTCAGGACCAACTCCTCGCCCTTGTCGAAAAACTCAACGCCGACCCGGCCGTCCATGGAATCCTCGTCCAATCCCCTCCTCCGCCGCAGATCGACGAGGCCGCGATCGTCCGCGCCATCGATCCGCGCAAGGATGTCGACGGATTCCACCCCGTGAATGTCGCCAAACTCGCGCTCGAGGATCCCAGCGGCTTCGTTCCCTGCACGCCACTGGGCTGCATCCGACTCCTCCTCGACTACGGCATCGAAACCGCCGGCAAAAACGCGGTTGTCGTGGGCCGGAGCATGATTGTTGGAAAACCCATGGCGCTCCTGCTCATGAAACGCGGTCCGGGCGGGGATGCCACCGTGACCATCGCCCATTCGCGCACGAAAAATCTCGCCGCCGTCACCCGCGCGGCTGACATCGTCGTCGCCGCGATCGGGCGTCCCCATTTCCTCGGCTCCAATCATATCCGCGAAGGGGCGGTTGTAATCGATGTCGGCATCAACCGTATCGACGATCCTTCGAGTCCCAAAGGCTACCGGCTCGTCGGTGATGTGGACTATGACGCCGTGGCCGACCGCTGCGCCGCCATCACGCCGGTTCCCGGCGGAGTCGGCCCGATGACGATCGCCATGCTGATGTCGAACTGCGTCACAGCCGCCGAGCGCCTCACGGCCTGAAAAATGAGGAGATAAACGGGCGGAATCCCGTTCCATTCCGGTTGTAATACCTCGCTTGCGCGAACTCGCCGCATTCCAGTATTGGCGCTACCGCCCATCGGTGGTTTGATTCGCGCCCAATGATCGAACGCTATTCCCTGCCGAAAATGCGGTCCATTTGGACCGAGCAACG
>JBMTBF010000076.1:0-6728 GCA_049429585.1 Terrimicrobiaceae bacterium
GCCACCACGACCGCCCCGGGATGCTCGGCCTTGATGCGGTGGATGCTGTCGCGGGTGAACTCGACATGCACATAGCAGCTGCCACGCCAGAGATCCATTTTGCGGCCGGTCTGCTCCATCACCCAGGCGCCGAGGTTTTGGTCGGGAACGAAGAGGATGTTCCGGTCCTTCGGCGCGGCCTGCACGATCTTCACGGCGTTGCCACTCGTCACAATCACATCGGAGAGCGCCTTCACGCCCGCGCTGCAGTTGATATAGGCGATGACATGGTAATTCTTGTCGCGGTGCTCCTCGAGAAACGCGGCGAGCTTTTCGGCGGGGCAGGAATCCGAGAGCGAGCATCCAGCATCCCTATCGGGAATGACGACGGTTTTTCCGGGACTCAAAATCTTCGCCGTCTCGCCCATGAAGTGGACCCCGCAAAAGGCGATGACATCCGCTCCCGTGGCCGCAGCCTGGCGGCTGAGCCCGAGCGAATCCCCCACAAAATCGGCCACCTCCTGGATCGCAGCAATCTGGTAGTTGTGCGCGAGGATCACCGCGTTGCGGGCACGCTTGAGTTCGAGGATTTCGGAGATCAAATCGGTCGAAACGGCTGTCATGACGCCACCATGGGGCACGGTTCGACGGCAATCAAGAGCAGGGAAAACCCCTGCGAAATCGGCACCCCTTGCCACTTGAGTTCCCGGGGAAATCTGGTTTCGTTTCGCCTCCATGAACACGGAGCAATCCGCAACGCTCGGTGAGGGACGCTACGCGATCGATCGGAGAATTGGCGTCGGTGGCTACGGGGCGGTCTACCTCGCCCATGACACGGTTCTGAACCGCTGGGTCGCCATCAAGCGTTTGGATTGCCTGGACTCCCGCTCCGATCCCTTCCGGGAGGCCCGCCAACTCGCCAGCCTCCAGCACGGGAATATCGTCACGATCTACGATTTCTTTCGTTCCGAGGGCGAAACCTTCGTCGTCATGGAATATGTCCCGGGCCAGAACCTGAACGAACTCACCGAGCCGATGACGCCCGAGTTTTTCACCACCTTCGCCCGGCAATGCCTCGAGGCCCTCGCCGCCGCGCACGGAATCGGACTCGTCCACCGCGACATCAAACCCGCGAACATCATGATCGCCGCCACCCCCTCCGGCGGCTTCCAAGTGAAGTTGCTCGATTTTGGACTCGCCAAAGTCCTTACCGAACCGTGCCAGCAATCGATGGACCACTCGGGCGCCATTACCGGATCGATCCACACCATCTCCCCCGAGCAACTCAGCCGCCAACCGATGGATCACCGCGCGGACCTCTACTCGCTCGGTTGCGTATTTTACAAGGCGCTCACCCTGCGGTTTCCTTTCCAGGGAAGTGATGTCACCGCACTGATCGCCGCCCATTTGCAGCACGACTTCACGCCACTCTCGGAACTCCGGCCCGACCTCCCGCCGGAATTGACCGGCTGGGTCGAAAATCTTTTCTCGTTCAACAAGGACGACCGACCGCCAACGGCGTCCATCGCCCTTCAAAACCTCGACCGCCCCGCCTCCAAGCCCAGCCCATCCAAACCGGCGGATCGCAGCGGAAAGCCCTCTCTGGCGAATCCCCTCCACCCGCCCTCCCCGCCAAAAAAAGCCAAACCCGATCCTCCCGCCGGAGCCGGGGAGGCCGCATCCGCGAACCCACCCCACATACCCCGTTCTCTGAATTTCGTGATCGCCCTAGCGGCGGTGATCGCCGTTTGCACGACCCTGGTCATCCTCGCCCTCACCGGAAATTTCGGCGGCGGCGCATCCCGCTCCCCGCTTTTCACCAAAAAGGAAAAGCCCGCCCCGGCTGAAAAATCCTCGTTTCAATTCACCGAACGCGGCGGGATCAAAGACAAGGTCGGCAAGCAAATCACTGTTACCGGCGAAATCGACCGCTTGGAGAGCAACAACAAGGGCCGCTACCTGATTTTCAAGGACTCCGACCCGCGATGCGATGTGATGATTTATTTTCCCAAAAAAACCGAAACCTCCGAGTGGGTGCTCAAACGCAAATTCACCGGTCAAAAAATCCGCGCCTCAGGCATCGTCCAACTCGACGGCTCCCTTCTGCTCCTGGAAATGGCCTCCATGGACAATTTAAAGCTCCACGCTGACGAACCCGCACCGCAAGCTCCCACCCGATGACATCCATTCTCCGAATCGCCGCCGTGTTTTTTTGGCTGGCGCTTGTCTCATGGTGGACCGCCGAGGGGCGCAATACCGGGTGGACCAAAACCTCGGTTTCCACCATGGAAACCGACCCCGTTACCGGCATCGAATTCCCCGTTTGGAAGAAAGAATTCGTGCCCGGCGTCGACCTCCTCGCCGCCGGAACCGGTTGCGCCACGCTCCTGATTGCGATTTCCTTTATGCCCTTCCTCTCACGGAACATCAAAAATCCAACATCTATGAAAAACACCATCATCCTCCTTGCTGCCGCCTCCGCGCTGGCCACCTCGGCCACCGCGCAGGAAATCGCCTTCGATCTCAAGGATCCGAAGGGAGTCAATAACATCGTCTTCAAACTCGACGCCCCGCTCGAGTCGATCAATGGAACCGCCAACGGCATCAGCGGCACGATTGAAGTCGATCCCGCCAATCCCGAGGAAATCGAGGGCAAGATCGTCGTGGAGACGAAATCCCTCACCGTCCCGAATTCCCTCATGCAGGAGCACATGCTCGGCGCCGACTGGCTCGATGCCGCGAAGCATCCCGAGATCACCTTCGAGGTGAAGGAGGTGCTCAACCCCGTGAAAAACGGCAACGAAGGCACCGCCGATGTGAAAGGCCTCTTCACCCTGAAAGGCGTCTCGAAGGAAATCACCGCTCCGGCGAAAGTCACCTACCTCCCCGGCCGCCTCGCCGACCGCACGAATGGGAAAATGCAAGGCGACCTCCTCGTGATCCGCACGAATTTCCAGATCAAGCGCGGCGACTTCGGCATCAAGGCCGGTGAGAACCTCGACAAGGTCTCCGACACGATCGACATCTCGCTCAGCATCGCTGGATCGGCCCCGAAATCCTAATCGCCAGCCCGATTTTGTCCGAGAACTTCACCGTTGAAGCCTCCGACGGCGACGCCCGTGCCGCGACTCTCGAGACGCGGCGCGGGCCCGTTCGCACGCCGGTTTTCATGCCCGTCGGCACCCAGGCGACGGTGAAGGCCATGACGCCCGCCGAACTCGAATCCCTCGGCGCGCAGATCATCCTTGGCAACACCTACCACCTCCATGTGCGCCCGGGCGAAAAACTCATCGCCCGCCTCGGCGGACTCCACCGCTTCATGGGATGGAACCGCCCGATCCTCACCGACAGCGGCGGCTACCAGGTCTTCTCCCTCGCGAAGCTCCGCAAAATCACCCCCGAAGGCGTCCGTTTCCAAAACCACCTCGACGGCTCCCCGACCTTCATCGGCCCCGAGACCTCGATGGAAATCCAGCGCGACCTCGGCTCGGACATCGTCATGCTTTTCGACGAATGCCCCCCTCATCCCTGCAGCCACGCCGATGCGGACAAGAGCCTCGACCTCACCCTCGCCTGGGCGAAACGCTGCCGCGCCTGGTGGGATGCCCAGCCCGCCGAGGGACGCCCGCTCGTTTTTGGAATCGTCCAAGGCTCCTCCCACGCCGACCTCCGCGAAAAAAGCGCCCGCGCTCTGGTGGAGATCGGATTCGATGGCTACGCCGTCGGCGGCGTGAGCGTCGGCGAACCCGAACCCGAGATGTTCGCCGCCGTCGAAAATTCCGTCCCCTTCCTGCCGAAAACCCACCCGCGCTACGCGATGGGCCTCGGCACCCCGCCGCAGATTCTGGAAATGATCGCCCGCGGCGTGGATATGTTCGATTGCGTCCTCCCCACCCGCCTCGCGCGCAACGGCACCGCCTTCACCGCCGGCGGAACCCTCAATCTCAAAAACGCCCCGTTCGCCGAGGACACCTCCCCGATCGAGGAGGGCTGCCAGTGCTACGCCTGCCAAAATTTCACCCGCGCCTACCTGCGCCATTTGGTGAAGGCCGAGGAAATCCTCGGACTGCGCCTCCTCTCGATCCACAACCTCCATTTCTACCTTGGCCTGGCGCGCCAAGCCCGCGAGCACATCCTCGCCGGAACCTTTCAAGATTTTCGCCACCGCTTCGTCGCAGGTTACAAAGTCCGCCCTGAGACCCCATGATCGAGGTCCGGCATGACCGGGCGCTCTTTTTGCCGCAGGCCGGCCTGTGGCTCGATCCGCGCCTCCCGAAGCCGCTCGCCTTCGTCTCCCACGCCCACAGCGACCACACCGGCCGCCACGAGAAAACCATCGCCACGCCGACCACCCTCCGCCTCATGCAGGCCCGTATGGGCGATTGGGAGGGCGAGAAAATCGCGCTCCCGTTCGGCGAATCCCGCGACTTCGAAAACTTCCGCCTCCGCCTCCTTCCCGCCGGCCATGTCCTCGGCTCCGCGCAGGCCTTCGTCGAAACCGAACACGGCTCCCTCCTCTACACCGGCGATTTCAAGCTCCGCCAAGGTGTCAGCGCGGAAATCGCCGCCCATTGCCAGGCCGAGACTTTGGTGATGGAAACCACCTACGGCCTCCCGCGCTATGTCTTCCCGCCGTTCGAGGAGGTCATGAGCCAAATCCTTAAATTCTGCATCGAAGCCCTTGAGGAACATTCCGTCCCCGTCCTGCTCGGCTACTCGTTGGGAAAAGCCCAGGAAATCCTCGCCAGTCTCCGCGGCGCGGGGCTTCCCGTCATGCTCCACGGCTCGATCTCGAAGCTGGTCCCGATCTACCGCGAGGAGGGAATCGCCTTCCCCGAGTTTTCCGAGTGGGACCCCGCCAAATCATCGGGCCATGTCCTCATCTGCCCGCCCACCACCGCCGGAAGCCGCGCCATGGCGGCTGTGAAAAAACGCCGCGTCGCCGCCATCACCGGTTGGGCGCTGGACCCCGGTGCGATCCACCGCATGCGCTGCGACGCGGCGTTTCCCCTCTCCGACCATGCGGGCTACGACGACCTTCTTCGCCATGTCGAAAATGTGACCCCCCGCCGCGTGCTCACGCTGCACGGCTTCGCCTCGGAATTTGCCGCCGACCTCCGCGCACGGGGCATCGAGGCCTGGGCTCTCACCGGCCCGAACCAACTCGATCTCGGTTTTTCGATCGCCGCGCCCGAACTTCCCAAATCCTCCCCTCACTCTGTCGAAGCCGATTCGGGTTTTCTGAAATTCTGTGCCGTTGCCGATCAAATCGCCGCCCTCACCGGCAAGATCGCCAAAATCCAAATCCTCGCTGCCTACTTCCGCTCTTTGGGCGAATCCGAACTCGGCCTAGCCGCCCTCTGGCTCTCGGGCCATGCCTTCCCCGCCTCGGACGCCGCCCCGCACCAAGCCGGGCGCGCCGTCATCCGCAACGCCTTGATGCAGGCTTCCGGAATGACCGAAGCCGAATACCGCCCCCTCTCGCGGGGGATCAACGACTCCGGCCTCACCGCCGAAGCCGTCCTCGCAGAATGCGGCGGCAGGGCCAATCCCGATCTTCCTGAAATCGCCTTCCTGCTCTCCGGCCTCCGCGCTGCCAAGGGGCCCACTCCAAAATCCTTGCTTCTCGAAACCTTCTTTCGCGAAGTCCCACCCGTCGCGTCCAAGTTTCTCGTCAAAATCCTCTCCGGCGACCTCCGCATCGGCCTCAAGGAAGGTCTCCTCGAAGACGCCCTCGCCGCCGCCTTTCAGGCCGATCCCGCCGCCGTGCGCGAGGCCCACATGCTCGAAGGCGACCTCGGCCAAGTCGCCCTGCTCGCCCGCGATCAGCGCCTCCAGGAATCCACTCTCCGGGTTTTCCAACCCGTGAAATGCATGCTCGCCATCCCCGAACCGGACGCCACCTCGATCGTCGCCCGGCTTGGCGAAGGGTCGCTGTGGGTCGAACCCAAATTCGACGGCATTCGCGCCCAAATCCACACCGATGGCACCACCTCCCGCATTTTCTCCAGGGACCTGAAATGTATCACCGCCACTTTCCCGGAAATCGCCAACGCCGCTGCCCATCTTGGCCGCGAAGCCGTCTTTGACGCCGAAATCCTCGCCTGGCACGAAGGCCGTCCCCTCCCCTTCTTCGAACTCCAAAAACGCCTCGGCCGCTTCGAGCCGGACCTATTCCTCGGCGCGGAAATCCCCGTCGTCGCCGTGATCTTCGACATCCTTCGCCTCGACGGCACCACTCTCCTGCGCGAACCACTCCACCGCCGCCGAACCCGACTCGCCTCGCTCGATTTCGCCGAACCCCTCCGCCTCGCCGAGTTGTTCCAAGCCGGCGGTGCCGAGGATTTGGACAACCTTTTCAACACCACCCGCAAGCATGGCCACGAGGGATTGATGGTTAAAGACCCCGAGAGCCCCTACTCGCCCGGCCGACGCGGCGGGAGTTGGGTGAAACTCAAGAAACGCCTCGCCACGCTCGATGTTGTCGTCACTGCCGTGGAATACGGCCATGGCAAACGGCGCGGCGTCCTCAGCGACTACACCTTCGCCTTGCGCGACGAATCCACCAGCCAACTCGTTACCCTTGGCAAAGCCTACACCGGCCTCACCGACGCCGAGATCGCCGAACTCACCGACGAATTCCTCGCCCTGACGATTTCCAAAAAAGGCAACCGCCTCGAAGTCGAGCCACGCATCGTCCTCGAGATCGCCTTCGACGCCATCCGCGAAAGCCCCCGCCACGACTCCGG
>JBMTBF010000077.1:0-6712 GCA_049429585.1 Terrimicrobiaceae bacterium
CGTGGCGGCGCGGAGTTTCCGCCGACATGACGAGTCGCACGGTTGGATGGGCCTGCGTTTCCAGCACGCTCCGGGAACGGCTTTCAGCGACATCATCCTGCACCTTCGGATGCTGGATGGAGAAAACCTCATGCAACAGGAGGCCCTGGGTGTTGTCGGCGTGAATCTCATCCACGGTGCATTCCGAAATGCCAATCCGCGCGATATGATCGGTTCGCTCCTCGACGATCTCAAACCCGGCCGGATCGAAGTGGACATGATCCGATTCTCAGGTCCCGCCTTCGGCGCGGTGGACAATCGCTTGATGAGTTTAGAACTCGTCGTTCAGGGCCTGACGCGCGCCACGCTTTTCCGCGCCGACGGCGAGGTGGTCCAGCCTGCTGACGCTTTTTACAAAAAGCCGATCCTTGTCGAACGCGGGAGTTTCCGACCGGTGACCCTCGTGACGAACGACATGCTCGATGGCGCCCTCCGTCTTTTCGAAAAGGAAAAAGGCGTGGCGGGAACCCAGCCCGAGATTTTGATGGAGATCACGACCAAGAACCTGCTCGCCGGCGGCAATCTCGACCTGCGCGATTTTCTGGACCGCGTTGACATGCTTGCGGCGCTCGGGCGCACGGTTTTGATCTCCGATTATGGCGAGTATTACCGGCTGGTGAATTTTTTGACCCGCTACACGGAACTTCCTGTCGGCCTGCCGATGGGTATTCCCGGGCTGAACGAGATTTTCAATCCCGCCCACTACAGCGATCTCGAGGGAGGAATCCTCGAAGCGCTCGGACGCCTCTTCAAAAAGAATGTCCGACTCTATGTCTATCCGGTTGTCACCCCGAAAGGGGAACTCGTGACTTGCGAGAATTTCCGTCCGCCAGAGGGGATGGAGCACCTGTATGCCCACTTGCGCGCCAGCGGGTTGATCCGTTCCATTGAGGGTTATGATGCCGCGAATCTCGAAATCCGCTCCCCGCGCGTGCTCGATATGATCGAAACGGGCAACCCGGATTGGGAGAAAATGGTTCCACCCGAGGTGGTCAAAATCATCAAGGAGCGGGGACTTTTCGGCGCCGGGCAGTGATGATTTTTAAGCCATGAGCGAGCCCCGATCGATCGCCCAAATTCGTTCCGAAGCACGCTCCGGCATCCTCTCTGCAAGGGTCGGAGGACAAGTCGATGAACTGGTTAAAAAAGAATCCACCAACGGAAAACCCTACTGGGAACTCAAGCTCCGCGACGCCGGGGATGTTTTGACCCTGCGGGCTTGGTCCGACACGGATGCCTTCCGTGCCTGTGCCGAGATCGGGCGTGGAGACTTTATCGAGATCGAGGGCGAGTTTGCGATGAATGGAGGATTTGGTCTGGATGCGAAACGCTGGCGCCTGCGTTCGCTGGACGACTCCGAGATTCAAGAACTTCTCGCCGGTGGCGGGGACGAGGCTGAGGCTTTGGAACGGGATTATGCCGATGTCGTTCGATTGGCCGATTCGCTGCGCGATCCGCGTTTGCGCGCCCTGTGCCGGTTGTTTTTGGAGGATTTCGGCCAGCGATTCCAACGCGCCGCCGCGGCGCGCCACAACCACCATGCCCACCGCGGGGGACTTCTTCGCCACACGGGTCAGATGATGCGTTCCGCCGATGCGATTTGCTCGGCCTATCCTGCGCTGAACCGGGACCTGCTCCTGAGTGGTGTGCTTTTTCATGATTGCGGGAAACTTTGGGAAATGTGTCCCCCAGAGTCCGGCTTCGGAATTCCGCGCGAGCTTCGCGGCGAATTGCTCGGGCACATTTCCATCGGTGTCGAGGTGGTGAATTCGCTTTGGAGAAAGCTCCCCCTCGAGGATTGGAAAACCCTCGAACCGGCTTCGGAGGATGTGCGCCTTCACCTCCTTCACCTCATTGCCTCGCATCACGGCGAGTTGCAATTCGGGTCCCCCGTGGAGCCCAAAACCCCGGAAGCAATCGCCCTCAACATGGTCGACAACCTCGACGCCAAGTTGGAAATGCTCTCAATGGCCTACGCCCGCCAGCCCGAAATCGCTCCCGGAATCCACGAACGGGTGAAGCCCCTCAACACCAGCCCCGTCAAGCCGCTGAGAATTTTTTCGGAACCTTCACAGGAGTGATTTGCCGCTAACGAGAAGAGGGAACGATGATCAGCCCGGTTTCCGGTTCGCCGAAGCTGAGGCACTTAGCTCCCGAAGCCGCATGGAAGGCGGTCAGCGCACAGAGCGCGGCATCCACCAGATCGATATTGCGCAAGGCATCGGAATTGGTTCCCGCCCGTTCCAATAGTCCCCGCCGTTCATATCGCTTCAGCCGTGCATCGGCATGACCACCCTGGAAATGCCAAGTAATGGCGTGTGGGAAAGTCTCGAAGCAGCACCTTCCCTGCGAGATCGGGAGTTCGCGGCACAGTGGAAAGTCGGTTTCGAGTTCCTGAAACAAGGCCTCGCCCTGGAGCATCCAGCCGAAGTAGTTGCGTGGATGGTTTAGGGCGTTGTCCCTAGTTGGCGTCGAAAAACACAGAATTCCCTTCCGAATCAACTCGCGCTCGGCGGGACGGGAGCGTCCATCGAGGCTCCAGCGGCAGGGGGCATCGATCGCGATCACCCGCGCGCGCACGGTTTCACGACACCAGCGGCCGATCTCCTGTGCGTCCTTGGCGGAATGGTGTGCGGCATAAACCCCGTCGGTCATCGCCACGGCATGAAACCCCTTGCGTTCGCCTCCCACATCGATTCCGACCGTGGTGATGCCCTGCCGAGCGATCGCGCGCGATGGGCTTTGGTTGTGGGGCATTTGCGCGGCTACTCCCGGATTTGAAACATCGCCCGGAGAGATGTCAGGGGGATGCAGTCTTTGAAGACCATCTGCACATCGCGCTCAGGCTGTGCCTTGCAGTCCGAGTTTTCGGCGTAGGCTGTGAGCGTGCTTGCCACCATGCCGACGACTTCGCCTTTGTTGTTCAGGACCGGCCCGCCGGAACTTCCTCCGGCGAAGTCGGCGGTGATGCTCATCCAATCATTCGTTTCGCCGGTCTCTTCGTTCGTTTCGCGGTGGTAGCGTGAAATCCTCCCGTTCGTCAGGCAATAATGCCGGCCTTGCGGATGGCTGATCACCGAAACCTCTTCTCCCGGCGAGGCGGTGTCCGCCAGTGGCAGTGCGGGTAGGTTTTTTTTGCCGGGCTCGATCCGCAGGATCGCGATGTCCGTCACTTTGTTGGCGGACATGATTTGTTTCACAGGAAAAACCTCTCCGTCTATTGTCATCACGCCGATTGGATCGTCTTTGCTATCTTCAAATAGGTGGGCGTTGGTAACGATGAGGCCGTCAGGATCAGCGATCCAACCGCTGGCGGATGAGCCGAGGTGCAAGTCCTCGCATTTTTCGCATTTATAAAACGAGCTGATGAAAACGACGGATGGAGCGCATTTCCCGTAGAGGGAGACCGGAGCCTCCGGGGAGTTTTTGGCGGTGATTTTGGGAATCGAAATCATGGGGAATCTATTCTTTTCAATCACCGCCTCGGCCTCGCGCATTGTGAGGGTATCCTCTTTGCCGACCTTGGAGGAGAGGCTCTCCACAAAGACTTTCTCGATCTTTGCGTCGTTAATGAAAACCGGTTCTGCAGCTTGGCAAACGCTGAGGCAAAGCGTGGAAAGGATCGCGATTCGGAGGATCATGATTGGTCGAGGGTGAGGCCTGGCGGCGGGGCTTCGCCGAGCATGCCGGTTTGGTCCGCCGAGGCAAGTGGGACCGCTTCGTGCAAAACGCGGCGACGAACCTCGGGGATGTCCCAGGATTTCAGAAGCGAGTCGATTTGCTGGCGAATGGTCTTCGGAACATCGACCGGACGCAAACCGGTGAGGCGAGCGGCGCGAAGCCAGCAAGCCGCAGCCTCGGGGCGGAGGGACTCGCCGGGGTCGGTGTCGGCGAGTTGTTGCCAGACTTCCTCGACAAGGTCGGGAGGGAGGATTTGCTCGGCGCCGGCGTGGAAGAGAACGCGGGAGAGAAGGCGTCCGATGGCTTTCCAGAACGCGGGGTTTGCGGGTTGTGAGGAAATGGATGCGGCAAGGCGACGGGCGATCGCGGCGCGAAATTCGGCGGGAAGGGTTTCAAGGGCACCGGCAAGAAGGGCGATCTCGGCGGAGGGATTCGAGCCGTCTTTCCACTCGGCGGCGGCGGGTGTCCAAATCGCGAGGGATTGGGCGGGATTCAGGCCGGCGGCGATGCGGCGGGCACAAATCCAGCGTTGGATTTTTACCGAGCCGTTGGGGAATTTCGGGGGCGCGGCGAGGATTTGGGCGAGGGCGGCGACGCGTTCGGGATCGCCGGTCATGCCGCAACCGGGACGCAAGAACCAACCGGCGAGGTGCAGCCAGGTTTCTTCGTGTTCTGCGGATGCGAGGCGATGCTCTGAGGCTTCGAGCCAGAGGTCGAAAAGCTGACGCACGATGCCGCCGCTCCAGTCCGACTTGCGGGCACCGAGGGATTTTTCTCCTGCGGTGAAAATCGTGTTGGCGGTGAGTTTTTGGCGGGTCTTTCGCGAAGGGTCGAGGAGGGCGGTGAGTTGTTGGCCGGCGAGGGTAACGGCATCCGAGCGGTCGGCGGATTTTTTGGTGGATGGGGAGCTTTTGCCCCGTAGGGAGAATTCGAGGGGCCACCGCAAGTTCGTCTCGGTTCCGAGCAATTCCACTCGAAGCAGACCGGTGGATCGCAGGGTGGTGCGCAGTGAGACGCGCAGATTCGGGTCGCGAGGGAGGTTTTGGCCGGTGGGCGGCGTGAGGATGGTTTCCAGTGAAGGCAATTCGGTGAAGCCCTCGGTATCGGTGCTCACGACATCGCCGGGTTGGTCGGTGGGTCGGCGAGGATTTCGGAGAATGCGGAACGAGGCGGGTTTTCCCACCAGCGCGCGGAGATTTTGAGGGGCGGCGGCGTGTTCCTTTTCCGGCGGGGCGTCCTGCGGAAGAATGCAGAGCGCGGAGTTTTCGCCTGTGGCGATGTAGTAGGAGTGGGAGGCTCCGGCTTCGATGCGCGAGGAATCGCCGGTGGCTCGAAGGTGGAGGAAGCGGGCCGCTCCGCGGGCGACGGCAAGGTCGGGATCGGCATTTTCCAGAACTTGCGGCGCGTGGTCTGGTTGCCAGCGGGCGAGGTTTTCTAAAATGCGCTGGCGGATCGCCGGGGACTTGGTGAGTCCGCCGTTGAAGAGGAGGAAATCGATCGGCGGTCGGTCGCGCAGGAAATCGGCGAGATGGCGGGTGACGGCGGGATCTTTCGCGTAGGGCAGACCCATTTCGCGGAGGCCGGGGGTGCTGCGAAGTGGGCGCTCCCCGGCTCCAACCGGTGGAAAGAAACCTTCGAGGAGCAGACGGTTGATCTCGGCGGAGGAGACCTCGGCGCGGAGGGTGCCTGCGAGGAGGGAGGTTCCTGGCTTTGCCACGGCGACGGGCCAGGTTTTTTCGGGAGGATGGTTGGTTGAGAGGGCCTGTTCCTTGATGTCGCGGGAATGCGCGAGGAGTTGGGCGAAAGTGGTGGGTGGCAACTGCGAGCCTGGCGCGAGTTTTTCCTCAAGGAAATGGGCGAGGGCGATGTCGAGGTTGTCGCCGCCGAGGAGAAGGTGGTCGCTTACGGCGATGCGGTGAAGACGAGGCAGCCGGGAGTCGGGTTTTTGCTCGGCGGAGAAGAGGCTGAGGTCGGTCGTGCCGCCTCCGATATCAACCACGAGGATGTGGGTTTTCGCTCCAGTTGCGGGGAGGTCGGATTGTTCCAACCACGCATAGAACGCGGCCTGAGGCTCTTCGAGCAGGATCGTGGATTCGGGAAAACCCGCCGCGCGGGCGGCCTCGAGGGTGAGTTGCTGGGCGGCGGGATCGAAGGATGCCGGAACGGTGATCGCGAGGTCTTGCTCGGCCAGCGGGGCGTGGGGGTGGAGGGAATTCCACGAGGCGGCGAGTTTTTGGAGGAGCGTCGAGAGGGCTTCGACGGGACTGAGTTGTTCGGTCGATGGAATCTCACTGGAGCCGAGAGGGAGGAATTTCGCCCGGCGGTCCGCGGCGTGGTGGACGAGCCAGGATTTTGCGGAGTGAATGACGCGACCGGGAACTTCCGCCGCCCGGGCGCGTGCGAAACGCCCAGCTTCCCAATCGCGACTGGCGGGCGGGAGGTAGAGAAAGGAAGGGAGAGTTTCGTGCGAGGCGCTGGAGTGATCCGTCTCCGCCTGCGGAATTTCTAGAATGGTGCTGCGTCCCTCCGACGACTCGGCGGGCACAAACGCCAAGGCGCAATTCGTGGTGCCGAGGTCGATGCCGATGCGGTAGCGCGTCATTTACTGCATGCGGACATTGAACTCGAGCTTCCAGCGCTCGCCAGTGGGCTTGTGGAGGAAGTGGAGTTCGAGGTGGCCGAGTTCGGTGATGCGGGCTTGGAGGTGGACGGGGATTTCCTCGCCGGGCTGGTGGCCTGCGGGCGGGGGGATTTCGATTTGGAGATTGGCGGATTCCTCGAGTTCGGCGGCGTCGGGGAGGATTTGGCCGGGCTGGTCGCCGGCGCGGACTTCGGATTGGAAGAAACGGAAGTCGGAGGTTTCGCCGGTGTAGAGGAGGAATTCCTGGTCGGAGATTTCGTGACTGGTGCCTTCCTCCATGCCTTGCGGGGCCACGCAGAGGGCCTTGGTGACAGGGCGGCGTCCGGGCACGGCCATGCCGGTGGATTCCAT
>JBMTBF010000078.1:0-6686 GCA_049429585.1 Terrimicrobiaceae bacterium
GAGTTGGAGTTGGAGTTGGAGTTGGAGTTGGAGTTGGAGTTGGAGTTGGAGTTGGGTTGGGGTCCTCGATGAGAATCGTGAAATCCTTGGCGGTGGCGGTCATTTTGGAGTCCATCGCCACGATTCGAACGGTGAAACTTCCTGCCGCTTCGGGGGTGCCGAGCAATCCCGCTGCGCCGAGTGAAAGTCCAGGTGCCGGCGCGGTTCCTGGCTCGATTCCGAGGGTGATAGATCCCACTCCACCTGAGGTTTCGATTTTCTGGCTGTAGGGAACGCCAATTTTTCCAGAGGGAAGGCCGGTGGTGACGATTTTCAATTCCTCGGCTGTAACGACGATTGTGCCGTTGCGGGTCGCGGAGATGCGATTGGCATCCGTGACTTGAAATGTGACAGGAAACTCCCCGACGGCTTTGGGTTTTCCAGTGAGGGTTCCGCTTTTGGATTGGAGCAGGACGCCGGACGGGAGCTTGCCGTTGATCTTCCAAGTATAAGGTTCCTTGCCGCCGCTGGCTGCCAGTGTGGCGGCAAGGGGTTGGTCGTAGATCGCGGTGATCGGTTGGGCTAGAGTCTCGGAGATTTTGAGGTCGTAGGCTTTCACGGGGACTTCCAATTTGATTTCGGCGGTTTCATCCCGTGAGTCGGTGGCGACAAGCGTGGTCGAGAAACTCTTTGCCTCGCTGAAAACTCCGGCGATCGCTCCCTTGGTGCCGGTGAATTCCAAAAGGATTCCGGTTGGCAATGACTCCCCGTCTTTTAACTTAAGGGAGTAGGGTGGAACGCCGCCTTGGATCGACAACGCGCGGCGGAAACTCAATCCCGCTGTTGCTTCGGAGGTTTCGCCGGAGTCTTGGAGGATCTGGAGGGGTTCGGCGGTGATTATGAGAACGGTGTCGGCGGTGACGGAGAGTTTGTTCGCATCGGTGACTTTCAAGCTGATAGGAAATTCCCCTGTGGTGTAGGGCGACCCCGAGATTTTGCCCGAGGAACCACTGATCCAGAGTCCCGAGGGTAGTTTGCCGGAGACCGACCAGACATATGGCGGCTTTCCACCGGTTGCTGACAGGGGAAGCTCGATCGGTTGTTTGAATTTCCCGGCGAGGTTTTTTGTCGATTCTGGCGCGATGGCGAGATCGTAGGAAGCAATGGTCAGGGACGATTTCAAGGCAGCTTTTTCTCCCAGCGAGTCGGTTGCCTCCAGTGAGATCGGGAAGGTTCCGCTGGCAACGGGTTTGCCTGAGAGTTTACCGGTCGATCCGGAAGTGGAAACCGTGAGGCCTTCCGGCAGGTTGGTATCGGGAGCGGCTTTCAGAGTGTAGGGAGGGACACCGCCGGCTAGGGTGATATTCCAATCATAGGCAAGGCCGGCGACTCCGGCGGGAGGCTCCGGGGATGTCGGAGTGAGGCGCAAGGGGGCGGTGGTGATTTCAATCGTGGCATTGCGCGAGACGATGATGTTATTGACATCGGAGACCTTGATTGTGACAGCGAATTTTCCTGCAGCGGTGGGCTTTCCGGAGAGGGTTCCCGAGAGGGCTTTCACGTTCAATCCCGGCGGGACTTTGCCGACAACGGCCCAGTAATAAGGCGGGCGGCCGCCGGTGGCGTTGAAGGTGATCGAGTAATCCTCCAGGTATTTTCCAGAGAGTTGTTCGGCGGTGGGTTCGGCGATAGCCAATCCGTAGGGGGCAACCGGGAGGTCGAGGGAAAGGGGGGTGATGGCTTTGGAGGAATCGCTGAATTCGAGGATGGGCTGGAATTTTCCCGCTTCGGACGGTTTGCCATAAATTTTGGCGGTCGATCCAGAGAGGGAAATCGCAAGGCCCCGGGGAAGAGCGGAGCCATCTGCAAGTTTCACCGAATAGGGAGGAACGCCGCCTTGGAGGGTGAGGCTCCAGGAGAAATCCATGTTCTCATTTGCGGCCGGGCATTTTTCCGGATTGGGAGTGATTTCAACCGGCGTGGCCGTGATGTTCACGGGAATCACACGAAATGCCGCAAAGCCTTTCGAGTCGCGAAGGCGAAGGACGATATTCGTGGAGCCGACGGTCAAGGGCTTGCCGGAGAGTTCTCCGAGTAGGGGGTCGAGGAGCATGCCTCGCGGCAGAGGATCAACGGCGGACCAGCGGTAGGGGGCGGTGCCCCCTTGGGCGACGAAGGCCACGGAGAACGGTTCATTGTACTTGGCGGAGATGGAGGCCGGCTCGGAGTCGATCACTAGGCCGTAGGGGGCGACTCGCAGGACGAATTCGCGCTCGATGGAATTTTTCACCGGATTTGAAGAGTCGGTCGCGACGAGGTTGACACGGAAGTCGCCTGTGGCTTTCGGTGTTCCTTTGATCATGCCATCCTCGAACTTGAGCCCCGCCGGGAGTGTTGTGCCTGGTTCGGGTGTGACTTCATAGGGGGGCGTGCCTCCTGTGAGTTCGATTTTCGCCGAGTAGCCGATCCCGGTTGTGGCATCGGGCAGGGTCTTGGAGGTGGAAAAATCGAGCGCTGCTTCCGCCGGAGGTTGCTGGGCGAGCAGGGCGGCGTCCGCGAGATTGCGGGCCATGCGGAAGCCGAGAAAGTCGAGCTTGCTGTCGGGGGAATTCAAACTACGGCGTGCGACTTCGCAGTCGGCAGGCGAACCGAACCAAGCTCCCCCACGAACCCGGCGCGATCCGCTATCCGCCTCGTCCCAGCACCATTCGGCGACATTGCCGCTCATGTCATAAGCTCCAATTTCGTTCGCCTTTTTTGTTCCGACCGGAGCCGTGCCGCGGCCATCAAGCAAATCCTCCCCAGATGCGGCGGAGTTTTCCCATGTCCATGCAACCGCGTCGATGTCCTCACCGCCACTGAAACGCCAGCGCGCCACCCACTCGGAAAGCTCCGGGGGCGCGACCGCTTCAAGTCCATTGCCGCCGCTGAACTGGGCCCCGACGGACTTCGCTCCGCCGCGAGCGGCCCATTCCCACTCGGCCTCGGTCGGGAGGCGGTAGCCATTCGCCGAGGGATTCGCCTCCGGCTTGGCGAGGCCCGAGCGGTAGGTCTCGCCATTCACGGTGTAGACGGGTTGAAGGTTCTCGACCTGGCTGCGGGCGTTGCAAAATTTGACCGCGTCATGCCATGAGATTTTCCGAACAGGACGGTTGGGAGTCGAACCCTCGGGAGCGGCAGGGAGGTCGTAGCCGTTCTTCGAGGCAAACTCGCGCAGGGCGTTCCATTCGCCCGAGGTCACTTCATGGGTTCCGATGTGGAAAGTTGGCACTTCCTTGCCGGCCAGAGCGGAGTCGGCGGGGAGTTGGCCCGCAACGACGGTCGCCATTCCGCGCGGTGCAGGGGGAGGGGCTGTTCCGACGCCCGAGATTTCCAGTGAGGTCGAGCCACGACCCGAGGAGAGATTGACGGCTGCCGGGCCGGAGTAGGTTTTCGATTCGCGGGGGGAAAAAACCACGGGCACCTTGTGCTCCTTGCCAGGTTCGATCGAGCCGCTGAAATTACCTGAAAATCCATCGGGCAAGGAAATCGCCGAGATGGTGAGTGGTGCATCGCCCGAGTTGCGGAGGAGAAGGAATCCGGTAGCCGAATTGCCGATTTCCACCTTTTCGAAGGGTGTTTCCTTGGAGATTTCAAGGACACCGGACAATTCCTTGCCCGCGCCGGTTGCTTGGGCTTCCAGTTTGCCGCCGTTTGTTGCCACCGAGACGAGCCCTTGGAAGGGGCCGGGCTTGGAGGGGGAGAATTTGACTTCGATTGCCAAGCTGCCGCCGGGCTCGATGGTGACTGGGTTGTCGGAGCCGGAGAGACCTTCCGAATACGAAATCGCGGATACCAAAAGTTTGGCGCTTCCGGTGTTTTTGATGCTGAAGGTTTTTAGGGAGGATTTTCCGACAGGGGTTTCCGGGAAATCCAAGGAGCCCTCGATTTGACCTTTAGCTTGGGAGGCGGGTTGTTGGGCGGGGGGCGGCTCGGGTTTCTTGGCATCGCACGAAGTCGGAAGCGCTAGGAGGGCTACAAACAGCGGAAGGTAAACATAATGGCGCATCCGGCTTGATTAACGAGCGAACCTCCCCCGCTCAAGAACTGAGTAACCAGAGCCGGTCACTTTTTTCAACCGAGGGCCTTTTTTTGGATCGCTAGGATTTGCTCGATTCCGGATTTCGCGGCGGCGGTGAGCTGCTCGAGTTGGGCAGGGCTGAAAACGCTCTCCTCGCCGCTGCCCTGCACTTCGACATAATCCAACTTGTCAGTCATCACTACATTCATATCGACCTCGGCATCCTTGTCCTCGAGATAGTCGAGATCGACCAAAACCTCGCCTGCCACGACGCCGACACTCACGGCGGCGACACGGTTTTTCACGGGGAGTTCCTTGATTTTTCCCTGTTCCACGAGCCAGCGGCCGGCGAGCTCCACGGCGAGCGAAGCCCCGGTGATGGCGGCGGTGCGTGTGCCCCCGTCGGCTTGAAGGACATCGCAATCGACCCACATCGTGCGCTGACCGAGTTTTTGGAGATCGACCACAGCGCGGAGCGAGCGGCCGATGAGGCGTTGGATCTCGGTGCCGCGTCCATCGGGGCGCCCGCGCGAGGAGTCGCGCTGTTTGCGGGTGAGGGTGGAGTAGGGGAGCATCGAGTATTCCGCCGTGACCCAACCGCCGGGGACATTTTGCTCTTTCATCCAACGCGGAACGGATTCTTCAACCATGGCGGCGCAGATGACTTTGGTGTTTCCGAACGAAATCAAAACCGAGCCCTGCGCGTGCGGGGCAATGGATTGTTCGATGGTGATCGCGCGGATTTGGCCGGGCTGGCGGTTGTCGTGTCTGCTCATCGGGCGACTCTGTGGGAAGTGGACCGGTGCCGCAAGATTCGACTTTCCTCGTGATGTGCGGGTGAAGGAAAGCCGGTCGATGATCTGAAACTCCAACTGCTCGTCGCAGGGAGCGGTGAGAGGGCGTCCGTTGTCGCGGGGCTGATTTTTAGGAGGAATGGGGCGCGTGGAAAATCTGATCGCGAAGGTTATCCCAATCCCTCTCGGATGAGAAAATCCCTCGGAGTGGTAACAAAAACCCCGTAAACTTCTGTATTAAGAAGAAGCGCAAAATCCCGAGCGTCCAATGTCAGGAGAACATCAGGCTTTGCCGCGAGCGCAGAGATCAGAACTGGCTTGTCTTTGGATGCAGACAAGAGCAATGGTCTTTTTGTGGTGAGCGCATTCGGAAGCCACTCGATGCGGATCTGCAAGTTCTGCCAGTGTGCGGTAGCTTGCGGCTCGAACTTGGCGAGGTTTTTTACGGTCTCTGCGCGGCAGTAGAACGCCGAAATGAGATTCCATCCCCGATCCTCAGCGATCTCGGTGATGAGGCGGGATAGTGATTTCGTTGATCCGCACGCCGAGAGAATGACGCTGCTATCGAGGAAGATTTTCAAGCTTTCCCTGCTTTCTCCCAAAAGGCTTCCGCACCGCGTTCATCCTCAGCAATCCATTCGTTGATAGTCTCAATAGGAATGTCTCGCACTGGCATGGCTTCGGCGGCTTGGAGAAACACACCGCCGCTACGCATTTCAACAAGCATCATGGGATTTTTAGCTAAATCCAGCCCCAATGCCCTCCGAATTTCTGGAGGCAAAGTGATCGTTCCGCGTTTTGAAATAGGAATAGCAGTCATGCCGTTATGCTGCAATGCGGCATTGCGGTTGTCAAGTGGTCACGCGAGTCACTTGATATTTCATCGCGCTAGGCGCGCTTTTGAATCCGGCAAAAGCAAGAATTGGCACCGTATTTTGAGCATTGGGTTTCGCGGAGTTTCCGCAGAGTCCTTGCAGAGTGGCGATGATGCCGACGAGGAGGTCGGCGTTCCGGAGAACCCCTGGGGGTCAGCAGGGAACGGTGAGTGGGCGTCCGTTGTCGCGGGGGCTGATTTTCAGGAGGAACGGGCCGGCGGTTTTGATCCACTCCTCCGGGGTGGGATACTCCGAGGCGGACTCGGCAAAGCAGGAGGCGAGCATGTCGGTGTGGATGACGCCGGGGTTGAGCGCAACAGCGGCGAGGCCAGGAGGGAGTTCTTGGGCGAGGGCGGCGGTGAGGCCTTCGATCGCAAATTTGGTGGCGCAGTATGTCGCGACCTCAGGCGATGTGGAGCGTCCCCAGCCCGAACTAAAATTCACGACCACGCCACGACCCTGCGCTATCATGGCGGGAAGGAAATGGCGGATGGTGTGGATCGTTCCCTTGATGTTGATGTCGATCACGGGGTCGACCTTCGAAGCGGGGAGTTTCCAGAGCGGTGAGTTCGGTGCGATGACGGCGGCGTTATTCAGCAGCAAATCGGGCGCGCCATTTTTCAAAACCTCGCGCGCCCAATTCGCCACAGCGGCATCGTTGGAAATATCGAGCGTCGCGAAGCTGTGAGGGCGGGGAAATTCCTTTTGAAGCGCGGCGATGGCGGCGGAATCGCGTCCGCACCCGTGGACTGTGTGGCCCTCGGCCGCAAAAAACCGGGTCATGGCCAGCCCCAACCCGCGAGTGGCTCCGGTGAGAACGATGGATTTGGTCATGGATGTGGAAGGAATGACGAATCAAAATTCAACTCCTCCGATTTGCCAAGCCGTTCGCATATCGAGAAAGGGAGGATTTGCGGTTTTTCCGCAATCTGTTCAAGGTTCCCGCTCCACCGACCGAATCACTTTGAATACCGCGCG
>JBMTBF010000079.1:0-6453 GCA_049429585.1 Terrimicrobiaceae bacterium
GATTTCCAAAAGCTCGAGTCCAGCTGACTTGGCGAATTCACGAACCAAGGTCGACTTGCCCACCTGCCTGGCTCCTCGTAAAATCAGAGGCTTGCGGCGTGATTTTTTAAGCCAATCATTCAAATAAAGGGCGGCATTACGATTGATCATATACAAAAGACGGGGGTGTTTATTAACCAGACGCTCTTTTATCGACAAGTTATTTTTTGCTATCCAGCAAACTAGGGACACTGGACACTGAAGGCAGACCTCCGAGTAAAAAACTGTCATGCTCTCGATGGCGGTTTTTTTTTAGCTACTGGAGTAGTGTTTTTTCCAACCCCGATGCAAAGGCCATTCGTTGTTTGAAAAATATATTTCAGAATTCCCTCATGATAGAATTTTGAATCAAAACCTAAACAGCCATTGACAGGAATGTTTAGAAAATGCATTATTATTTGCTCATGAAGAGAACTGAAAGGCATTCTCTAATCAAAAACCTCTACGCGGCCATACCCCACGGGACTCCTTTCGATTTGGAGGCGCTGGCTGCTCAGAAGATTTCCGCCAAGCAGGCCGCCCAATATGTGAAGAGCGGTTGGCTTATCAGGTTGGGTCAGGGAGTCTATGCCTATCCCTCTGACTCGCTGGACGCACCGAACTGCATTCGCCTCCTCCAAACAAAATCCCCCGGCCTGCATGTGGGCGGCAAAAGCGCGCTCGATTTGCATGGGGTTCGCCACAACCTCGCATTCCGTCCAAACTGGATTCTCTGGGGTGAGAGCCGCTTCCTCCTGCCTGAGTGGTTCACATCTCGTTTCCGCGCTCGATTTGTTCACACCCAGCTTTTTGATTGGAAGCCTTCCTCGTTGAATGACGAGACCATTTCGACTCCAGCTGGAGCTTTGGAAAACCTCAAGGTCTCCGTGCCGGAACGCGCCGTCCTTGAGCTTCTGTCTCAGGTCGGCATTCATCAGGATTTGGAAGAAGCCCGCAATTTGTTCGATGGTCTGCGCAACCTCCGCACGGAACTTTTAGGGCGCCTCCTGGCTTGCTGCACCAGTGTGAAGACGGTTCGCCTTTTTCTCACATGGGCACGGGAAACCGGCGTTGTGAATGTCGATCAACTTCTCAAGGACCACAAAATAAAGACCGGTAGCAAAAGCCGCTGGATCACCCGACTGAAGGACGGCACCCTGCTGACTCTCAAGAATGGATAAAGCTTACATCGAGGCCGTGAAGTTGATGCTCCGCATTGCTCCGGATGTTTTCGAAGAAACCCCCTTCGCGCTCAAAGGAGGCACAGCCATCAACCTCTTCGTCCGTGAAATGCCGCGACTATCGGTTGATCTCGATCTCGTCTATGTGAACCGCGCGACCCCGAGGCAAACGGCCTTGGAGGAAATCACGGCAAGTCTCCAAATCATTGCCCAGCGTCTCGAAAAAGCCGGACTCTCCGCGCGCAAAGTGGGCAACAAGGAAATGGGCGATACCAAACTGCTGATCGATGAAGGTTCCACGATGGTGAAAATCGAGGTCAACACTGTGCTTCGCGGCACCATCCACCCGGTCGAAAACCGTCCACTCGTGCACAGAGCTGCCAAGCACTTCATGGCGGAGTTGGCTGTTCCCGTTCTTTCCGAAGCGGAATTATACGGTGGCAAGCTCGTGGCGGCTCTGGATCGCCAGCACCCGAGAGGAACAGTTCGCCGGGATGGCAGCGGTTCCCGTGCCCTTGGAGCAATTGATAGAAACCCGTTCCCGCCTTCGATCCGAATTGATGAAGCGGCTCACCAGCGACCATAAAAATTTTCTTTTGAGCCTGCTTCGCGCCGATCCCGATTGGGGGCTGCTGCATTGCCCCCATGCCTCGGAATTGCCCGGCATCCAATGGAAGGTGATAAACCTTCGAAAATTTCAAGAGCGCCAACCCAAAGCCTTCGATGAACAAATCCGCAGGATGGAAAAGGTGTTCGAATAGAACCCAGTCCTCGGAACTTGCAATGCACTTCGGGGAGTAGTTGGGCAGTAGTCGAGGTCGATAAACCCACGCCGCAGCAGCAGAGGGGGGCGGTCGTCCCAACTGTGAAAGACATCCGCCACGCCCTATCCGCATTTCTTCCATTCGCGGGGATTCGCCTCATTCGCGGGCGCTCAGCTTTTCCGCCTTCCGCCGGCAAGCATCTCCTCGATGTTTTTCGTCGCATCACGAAAAGGAAGAGCAACTGTTCCATCGCTGCATTGGAATGGTAGACCGTTGTAAACCAAAAAGGTTTTCAAAAAATGGGGATCTATTAATTTTTTGATTCTGGAAATGCCTTTCAGCAACGCTTTGTGGAATGTGGAGCAGGATTTGATCTCCAGCGCCAGGAATTCCCGCCCCTCCACCATAAGCAAATCCACTTCCTTTTCGTTGCTATCGCGGAAGAAGTAAAAGGCCGCCGTGCGGCCCTGGTTCCACCGAGACTTGAGAAATTCAAGAACCACAAGGTTTTCAAAAATGCTTCCAACAAGTGGGTCGCGGGTTACTTGTTCTGGCTCCCTGATGCCAAGCAGGAAGCAAAGGAGTCCGACATCGGTAAAATAGTATTTCGGACTTTTCACAACGCGCTTGCCGAAATTTTCAAAGTAGGGCGGAAGTTTGAAGATTAAGAACGATGCTTCAAGGATCGAAAGCCAACTGCGCACTGTCTTGGCATCCACTCCCACATCGTTCGCGAGCGAACTATAGTCGATCAATTGACCGACGCGACCGGCCAGCAATTTCATGAATTTTTCAAAAAGTGCGGCATTTTTAAGATCAATCAGTTGGCGAACATCACGCTCGACATATGTTTGGTAATAATTTGACCAAGCAACTGTAGGGCGCAGGTTTTGGTCATATATACGCGGGAGGAATCCACGAAATGCATATTCCTCAAATTGATCAAAGACCACTCCCCCGCTGGCCAATTCTCCAATCGAGAAGGGCAGGAGATTCAGGAGGGCGGTGCGCCCCGCGAGGGATTGCGAAACCGCACCGCGCAATTCCAATTGGTGCGAGCCAGTGAGGATAAAACGGCCATTGATTTTTTCGGCATCGACGATTCCCTGAATGTAACTTAGCAGGGACGGAACTCTCTGGATCTCATCGATGATAACTTGTCCAGAAAACTGTGCCAAAAAGGCTTTAGGATCGGAAATTGCAAAATCACGGGTCTCCGGGATTTCAAGATTTGTGTATTCTGCTTCCTTGCAAACCGATCTGGCAAGCGTGGTTTTGCCCGCCTGTCGCGGACCAAGTATCGTCAAAACGGGATACTCCCGCAGAAGGACTTCCATTTCTGAACCTATCTCTCGCTGGATCATCTCGTCTTGATAATTTATGCAATTAATGACATCAAGTCCTTTTTTGCATTTTTATCAGCCGATTTTTGCCTTGCTTGGGCATAGGGAAAAAGTAGGGCAGCCCTATGGATCGCACACTAGTTCATATGAACGGTTTTGCATTTTGATCGTTGCGATGATGGTTTGCCATGTTCTAACCGATTTTTTCCCTTCGGGCATGCGTCCCATTCGCCCTCACGACCGCATTCCTGCGACTCTGCAGGCGCTGCCCACGCTCCGCGCGGCGACCTGCTACCGGGATACGAATGACTCCACCGCTGCCTTCGGCACGGCGGGCGGGGGGAGGAATCCCTGCGATGCTTAACACCAGCAGGCGGAGAATTGCCAAGGGCTAAAGGCGTTTAGACTCGCGCTTGAGTTTTGCTGATAAAAAAACTCGGCAATAAATTTAAAACCCAATAACCAGTCGTTTAACAAAAAAAATTCAATGAAATCACAATCGTCCAAGTTGGCTAGGGAAGTCCGATTTATAGTGTTCATGGCAGTCTTCGCCGCGGTGGCGCTGGCTCAGGCGGACGATGCCCCTCCGGTTCGGGAAAATTTCTGTGAGGGCTGGCAATTTCACTTGGGCGATGTGGCGGGCGCGGAACAGCCCGGCTTGGACGATTCATCCTGGCGCACGCTGGATGTCCCTCATGACTGGAGCATCGAGCTGCCACTCGACCCGAATGTGGGCTATGGCATGACGGTGGGGTATTTGCCGGGAGGGATCGGCTGGTATCGCAAGAGCTTCACGATTCCCAAAGAGGACGAAGGAAAAAAGGTCTACATCGATTTTGATGGTGTCTACATGAACAGCAAGGTGTGGATCAACGGGAAGCTGCTTGGGGGCCGTCCGTTCGGCTACATGGGGTTCCGCTACGACCTGACGCCCTACTTGAACTACGGGGCAAAAAATGTCATCGCGGTCCAGGCGGATGTCCGTCCGGGCAATAGCCGGTGGTATCCCGGCGCTGGAATTTATCGCCGGGTCTGGCTGACAACGGAGAACCCGATCCATGTCGCGCACTGGGGCCAGTTTGTGACCACGCCCGAAGTTTCCAAAGAAAAGGCAACTGTCCGCTTGCAGACCGAGGTGGAAAACAAAAGTGAAACAGCCGCGGAGGTGATATTGAAGTCGTTCGTGCTGGATCCGCAGGGCCAGCAGGTGGCGGAAGCCAGCTCGAAGGAACAAATCGCAGCGGGCGCCATGCGGGAATTTGATCAGAATTTTACCATCACCAACCCGGCGCTCTGGTCTCCGGACGCGCCGAATCTCTACAAGGTCGTCTCGACAGTGGAAGCCGCCGGAAAGGTGACCGATGAGATCACGAGCCCGCTGGGGATTCGCTGGTTCGAATTTACCAAAGACAAGGGATTGATCTTCAATGGCGAAGAGATGGATGTGAAAGGCGTCTGCCTGCATCACGATTTCGGACCGCTGGGAACCGCCTTCCATCCGCGGGCGCTGGAGCGTCGCTTGGAAATTTTGCGCGAGATGGGTTGCAACGCGATCCGCACCGCCCACAACCCGCGTGATCCGGAGTTTTACGCCCTCTGCGACCGGATGGGATTCCTGGTGATGAATGAGGCCTTTGACGAATGGAAGATTCCCAAGCTGCCGGCAAACCAGGGCTACGCGCCTCATTTCGACGAATGGAGCGAGAAGGATTTGACCGACATGGTTCGTCGCGATCGGAACCACCCCAGCGTCGTGATGTGGAGTATCGGCAACGAAATCAACGAGCAAGGCAAGCCCGAGGGCGGTGAAATGACGACCCGCCTTGCGTCGATTGTTAAAAAACACGACCCCACTCGCCCGGTCACGGCGGGGTGTAACTCGCCGGTGCACGCGAAGGAAAACGGCTTTGACAAGGCGGTCGATGTTTTTGGAATAAATTACAGTTATGATGTTTATGATCAGTTCAAAGGCAATCTCGCCATGATCGGTTCGGAAAACTCGACGGACTGGAGCACGCGCGGTTCCTATTCCTATTTTCGTCCGTTGCGTGGGGATATGCAGATTCTGCCGTCGAAAAATGACATAGAGCTTAGCTCCTATGGCATTTTCAGGGAGCGTGATGCGGATGTGACATTGCGCAAGATTCGGGCCTCCCCTTGGGTGGCTGGCCAGTTCGCTTGGACCGGGTTTGATTATCGCGGCGAGGTGCATCCCTTTAAATGGCCCGCGATGAGCGGTTATTGGGGAATTGTGGATCTGGTCGGGTTCCCCAAGGATCAGTATTTCCTTTACCAGAGCGAATGGAGCGACAAGCCGATGGTGCATATCCTGCCGCAACACTGGAACTGGCCCCAGTATCCCGGGGGAACATTTCCCGTGTGGGTCTACAGCAACTGCGATGAGGTGGAGTTGTTCCTGAACAACAAGTCGCTTGGGGTCAAAACAATCGACCGCGAGGAGACCCTCCGTTTCGAGTGGTTGGTGAAATACTCTCCGGGCACATTGAAGGCGGTGGGCTATAAAAACGGCCAGCAGGTTTGTATGCAGGAGGTTTCAACCACCGGGGAACCCGCCGCCATGGCGCTGACTCCGGATCGGACGGAAATCGCGGCGGATGGATCGGACTTGAGCTACATTACCGTGCGCGTCACCGATGCCCAGGGCCGCACCTGCCCGGATGCCGATCGCAACCTGATTCATTTCGAGGTCAAAGGCGCGGGCAAGATTGTGGGTGTCTCCAACGGCAGTTCCTACAGCCACGATGCTCCGAAGGGGTCCGAAGTGCACTCTTTCCGTGGGCTCTGCATGCTGGTGGTGCAGTCGGCCAAAAACGCCGGCCCGATCGAGGTCAAGGCAACCTCCGAGGGGCTGAAGGATGCGAGCGTGCAGATTCAGGCCTTGCCGCCTGATTCCCCGAAGCTCGCGCAGGCCGCAGCGGAACGCGAACGCAACGCGCTTGAACAAAACAAACAATTCAGCCGCCACCGGCTCTCCGTCTTGTCGATGAAAGACGGCCGCCCGGCCGGCGAACCGTTGGATTTGGAGGCCATGGCCGAGGAGCAGAAGGAACTCGCCGCGTATGCAGCCCAAGAGTTGTCGGCCATCTCGCTCACGCCAACCGTGCACTTGAGCGCCAACCTCCAAAA
>JBMTBF010000080.1:0-6416 GCA_049429585.1 Terrimicrobiaceae bacterium
TCCTCGCATTGCACCCCGATCGCCATGGCGCGGAGCTGCATGTTGATGTCCTTCGTCACGAGGATCGTCGGCTCTTCCGCCCGTTGCTGGAGTGCGAGGCAGGCCCCGATGATGCGGGTGTCCATGCGGCTCTGGTCGGGGAAGATTTTGTGGAAACGCTTCATTGCCGCCGAGGGGCGTTTCGTGTCACCAGCATCACCCACCAGCACCCGCACCGTCCCTCCACCGACTGTCGCAGCACCCTCGGTGACGCTATTCGCATCCTGCCCGAAAATCTGGCTTAAATACCGGTGCGCCCTCCGCGCATTCGCGCCGCGCTCGCTTTGCTCGTTCTTGAAATTGTCCAACTCCGTGAGCACCTCCACCGGGATGTAGACATGATTGTTCTGAAAACGATTCAGGCAATGCGGGTCGTGCAGGAGCACATTCGTATCGAGGACGAAATTTTTTGCGAGGCCTCTGGATTTCGGGTTGGTCTGTTCGTCGAGTTCCGGAAAGAAAATTCCTTGTTCCTGATCGGGTTGAAGAATGGCTGGGCGGAGCATCAGTATCGGGGTGAAGATTGGAAAAATTTGGTCGCTGCGGAGCGACCGGCTTGGAGTGAACTGAAAAGCGAAAAACCTCTCAAAACAGGACGCTGCGTAATACCTCAGCCTGTTGTCAGCAAGCACAAATTGTGGTCGCCTTTGTCACAAACCACAATCGGTTGGGGCTCGCGCCTAAAAACTCACTCTGCGGCAAGAAAAGCCTTCAACCTTACGCGCAAATCCTCCCGTGCCCGAAAAAGAAGGCTTTTCACCGCCGGAACCGAGGTTTTGAGAACCACGGCGATGTCCTCGTAAGGCATGTCCTCGAAGCGCCGGAGGATGATCGCCATCCGTTGCGCCTCTGGCAGAGCCGCGATCGCCGCATCAATGGCCTCGCGCAACTCGCGCTCGCCGAGTTCGGCCGAGGCGTCGCGCATCGAGAGGTCGTGGATGTCAGGCACGGAGCCGTCGTCATTTTCAAAAGACTGAAAAAATCCCCGGCGCCGTCGGCGGGATTCGTTGAAAACGAGATTACGGACGATGGTGAGGAGCCAAGTGGTGAATTTCGCCTCGGGCCGGTAGCGCGCAGCGCTTTGCCAGACGCGCATGAAGACCTGTTGGCCGATATCCTCCGCGCCCTCGGGTCCACCGAGCATTTTCGCCACTGTGCCGATGACGAGGTTCTGGTGGCGCTCGACGAGTTGCTCGAATGCCCGCTCGTCCCCTCCCCCCGCGAGCCGCATCAATTCAACATCGTCGGGCTCGGACATCAGCAAGCGATCCGGCAGCGCCACACCGAAAAGGTTTCGCCGAATTCCTCGTGAACCCTACTCGCCAAATCCTCCCCGGCTTCATCCAGAACAGCGAAAACCGTCGAGCCAGAGCCGGACATCATCGCTGCGAATACGCCGGGCTGCGCGGCGAGCCAGCGCTTGAGAACCGGGAGCTGGAGGTGTTTGGAAAAAACAGGGGCCTCGAGATCGTTCACCATGGGAATGGAACCGAACATCGGAGCAAAAGTTGCGTCGGGCTTCGTAGCCGACGCCCAAGCGCCGTAGGCCCAGGCGGTCGAAACGGGAAAGGGAGGTTTCACCAAAAGAATCTCCGCCCCGCGAATGCCCTCCACGGGCTCGATCCGCTCGCCGCGTCCCCGACAGATCGCCGGCACACATCGAATGAAAAACGGCACATCCGACCCGATCGAGGCGGCGAGGTTTTCCAATTCCTCAACCGAAAATCCCACGCCCAAAAGCTCGTTCAGCGCCTTCAGCACAGCCGCCGCGTCACTACTCCCACCGCCAAGTCCCGCGCCGTGCGGGATGTTTTTTTCGAGATGGATGCGAACGCCGACAGGGCGGACGATCTTTTTTTCAAATGCCGCGACGGCTTTGCATACGAGATTTGATCCATCAGTCGGCAACGACGAGTCGGAGCAGGAAAAATCAACGCCCGGCGAATTTTTTAATTCCACCTCCAATCGATCGGCAAGGTCCAGTGGCACCATCAGCGTCTCGATGTCGTGGAACCCGTCGGGACGCTGCCCAAGAACGCGGAGCGTGAGGTTGACTTTGGCTGGGGCGTCAATTGTCATGCGGCGCGAAAGATGACCGCCACGCCCAGCACCGCGAAGGAAAAAATCATTGTTGCCATCGACACTCCAGACGCCGACGCCGCCAAACGGCTCGCCGATCCGCTGCTCGGCGAGGGCTGCCTTTTCAAGATCGGCCTCCAGCTTTTCACAGCCGAAGGTCCCTCGATCGTGCGGGAATTCAAAAAACTCGGCGCCCGCGTTTTTCTCGACCTGAAATTCCACGACATCCCGAACACCGCGAAGGAGGCAATCCACTCCGCCGCCTCTCTGGGAGTTGAAATGACGACGATCCACCTCTGTGGTGGACCACGTATGGTGGCCGACTCCGTCGCCGCAGCGGCCGGCTCGGGAATGCTCGTTCTGGGCGTCACGGTGCTCACCAGTATGGATGCCGAATCGCTCGGAGCTGTTGGCGTTTCCGCTTCGCCCGAGCAACAGGTCATCCACCTCGCCGGAATGGGACGAAAACAGGGGCTTCAAGGCGTTGTCGCCAGCCCCCGCGAAATCCTCCCTCTCAGGGAAAATTTTGGGAATGACCTTGTGATTGTCACACCTGGCGTGCGTCCGGCTGGCAGCGACATCGGCGACCAAAAACGCGTCATGACGCCCGCCGAGGCCGTGCTTGCTGGCGCGGATTTCCTCGTGATTGGCCGCCCGATCACCTCGGCCCCATCGCCGGTTGAGGCCCTCCGCGCCATTGCAGAGGAGATGGACGGCGCGCGATGAGCGATATCAAGCCCGTGGTGATGCCGGAGGAATTTCCCGCCCGGCTGCGTGACTCACTATTACTGCTGGCCGGAGCGATTGTCGTTGGCGCGGCGACAGGATTTTTGGGTGTCGCTTTTCTCAAACTTTTGGAACTGGGAAATGGTTGGCGGATCGAAATAACCGAGTTTCTTAAAAACTGGCCAAGCGGCTTGGGTTTGGCGGTTCTTGCGGTCGGAACCGGGCTTTGTGCCTGCTTCGCGGCGTGGTTGGTGAAACGTTTTTCGCCAAATGCCGTCGGCAGCGGAATTCCCTATGTCGAAAAAATTCTGCGCGGTCCTGGCGAACCAAACCACGAGTTCGTGCTGTCGGTGAAATTTATCGGTGGCTTCATTGCCCTCTCGGCGGGAATGGTTCTCGGGCGCGAAGGCCCGCTGGTTCAAATCGGAGCCGTGATCGGCGAGCGGGTCGGCCGGCTTTTCAAAGTCGTCGAGAATGCCTGGAAACCCCTCATGGCGGCGGGTGCGGGAGCAGGTGTCGCGACCGCCTTTAATGCCCCGGTTGGGGGAACCCTTTTTATCCTCGAGGAGGTTTTGCGGAAGGTCACTCCGGTGGGATTCACGCTGGCGGCGGTGGCGGCGATTTCCTCGGCGTTCGTCCAGCGCGGGCTTTTCGGGATGGGCCAGGTTTTTCATGTGGCGGATATCACCGCCGGGCCGGTGGAGAATTTGCCGGTTTATCTGGTTTTTGGGGTGCTCCTCGGAGTGCTCGGCGTTTTTTACAACAAGTTGCTACTTGGGTTTCTTTCGCCCAAATGCCCGCTTCAAAAAATCTCCGCGCCACTGCGCGCCTTGGGGATCGGGGCGGTCGTGGGCGTGGTGGCATGGTTTCTGCCGGATGACGCCGGCGGCGGCGATCCCCTCACCCAACAGCTCCTCCAAGGCTACGGCTCGATCGGACTCCTCCTGACGATTGCCTTGGCGCGCTTTTTCATGGGCCCTCTGAGCTACGCCGCCGCAACACCAGGTGGATTGTTCGCGCCCGTGGTGGCGCTCGGCGCCTTGCTCGGAGCGGCGGCGGGTCTGGGCTTGCACAGCTTCGCGCCAGCGCTCATCCCCTCGCCTCTCGCGTTCGCTGTCGCGGGCATGGCGGCTTTTTTCACCGCCTCGATCCGCGCCCCGCTCACCGGGATCGTGATCTGTCTGGAGATGACCGGCTGCTATGAGTTGTTCCTGCCCATGCTGACGGCCTGCGCCGGTTCGTATCTTGCAGCGACTCTCCTTCGCAGCGAACCGATCTACGACGCCCTGGCCAAGCCAGTGACCACTTGACGGGACCAACGGCGGCGGATTTATTTCGCACTCCAACTCAATGAACCGATCAGTCCTCATCCCGCTCGTGCTCGCTGCCCTTTTTGCCGGAGGCTGTGCGAACTACGACACCCGGCTGAACGACGCCAAAACAAGCTATCTCGGCACCGACGGATCGATCATTTCCCGCTCCAGCACCTCGACGCTTGCTGACAAGAATTCCTACTGGGACGGCGACGGAGTCTCCGGCGCGCCATCCATCGTGATCGACCTGTCCGAGCAGCAGGCCTCGTTTTACAAAGGCGGCAAGCTGGTCGGCGTCTCGGCGATTTCCAGCGGTCGCGAGGGCTACGGCACCCCGACGGGCCAATACAAAATCACCCAGAAAAACCCGAACCATGTTTCGAACCTCTACGGGGATTATGTCAACGCGCAGGGCGATGTGGTTGTGAAGAATGTCACCTTCAAAAAAGACCCCATGCCGCCGGGTTCCCGTTTCGCCGGCTCGCCCATGCCCTTTTTCATGAGGCTCGGGCGCACAGCAGTCGGCCTTCATCAAGGCTTCCTTCCCGGCGTTCCCGACAGCCACGGCTGCATCCGCATGCCGGAGCGCATGGTGAAAATCTTTTTTGCCAACGCCCCGGCGGGAACACCCGTTACAATCATCGATTAAGCCTGCCGGCGGCGGGACTCGAACCCGCACGACCCTTTCGGATCAACGGATTTTAAGTCCGTTGCGTCTGCCATTTCGCCACGCCGGCGTGGGTGCTTGCGAAAGGATGAAACTCTTTCGCCAGTGCCCGAGACCGGCAAGCGCAAAGTGGAAACGCCGCTTGCGTTCGTGGGGCCTTGAATCCACTCTGACGCGTCGGTTTTTTCAAAATCCCGCATGAAAAAAGCACTCATCACAGGCATCACGGGCCAAGACGGCAGCTACCTCGCCGACCTTCTTCTTCACAAAGGTTACGAGGTCCACGGCATCATCCGCCGCGCGAGCACCTTCAACACCGCCCGCATCGATCATATCTACACCGACCCGCATATCGACAGCACCCGGCTTTTTCTCCACTACGGCGACCTTGCCGACTCGGTGAACCTCGTGAAGCTCATCTATGACCTCAAGCCCGACGAGGTTTACCATCTCGGCGCGCAGAGCCATGTGCGGGTGAGTTTCGACATTCCCGAATACACCGGCGATGTCACCGGCATCGGCACCACCCGCATCCTCGAAGCCCTGCGCGAGACCGGTGTCCCCGCACGGTTCTACCAAGCCTCGAGCTCCGAGATGTTCGGCAAAGTGCAGGAGGTCCCGCAGACGGAAAAAACTCCCTTCTGGCCGCGCAGTCCCTACGGCGCTGCCAAGATGTATGCCTATTGGATCACGGTGAACTACCGCGAGGGTTACGGCCTGCACGCCTCAAATGGCATCCTCTTCAACCACGAATCCCCGCGCCGCGGCGAGACCTTCGTCACCCGCAAAATCTCCCGCGCCGTCGCCGCCATCAAGCTCGGTCGGCAGGAACACCTCTACCTGGGCAACCTCGACGCCAAGCGCGACTGGGGTTACGCCCCTGAGTATGTCGAAGCCATGTGGCTCATGCTCCAGCAGGACGAACCCGACGACTATGTCGTAGCGACCAACGAGACCCACACCGTGAAGGAATTCGTCGAACGAGCTTTTGCCCATGTCGGCCTTGATTGGGAAAAGCATGTCAAACACGACCCCCGCTACGAACGCCCGGCGGAAGTAGATCTTTTGATCGGCGATGCCACCAAAGCCAAAAAACAACTCGGCTGGGAACCCAAAGTCCGCTTCCCGGAATTGGTCAAAATCATGGTCGACGCCGACATGGCTGCACTCCAAGGCCTCCAAGTGCCGGATCCGCTGACGCCGGCGTATTTCTAAATTGAAAGTTTCCATCATCATCCCCGCCTACAACGAGCGAGACAACATCCCTCTTGTGGTGAATCTCTTGGAAAAACTTCTTCCCAGGGACAACTGGGAGATTGTCTTTGTCGATGACGACTCCAAGGACGGTTCTCGTGAAGTATTGATGCGTTTATCGCGCGAAAATCCTCGTGTGCGATTCATTCGCCGCATCGGTCGGCGCGGGCTTGCATCGGCCTGTCTTGAAGGCATGGCTTCCAGCGATGCCGATGTTTTTGCGGTGATGGACTGCGACCTGCAACACGATGAAACGATCCTTCCATCTATGCTTCAGGCGTTTGAGGAGGACCCGAAACTCGAACTCGCTGTCGGCAGCCGTTACACCGGTCAAGGCG
>JBMTBF010000081.1:0-6171 GCA_049429585.1 Terrimicrobiaceae bacterium
TGATCTCGGGATACGCGATGCCGAGGCGGCATCCGCGGTGGCCCAGCATGGGGTTTTGCTCATGCAGGCTGTGCACGCGCTGCATGATCGCTTCCACCTTCACGCCCATGCTGCGGGCGAGGTCCATCTGCTGCTCCTTGGTGTGGGGGAGGAATTCGTGGAGCGGCGGATCGAGAAGGCGGATCGTGGCGGGGTGGCCTTTGAGCGCCTTGAAGATGCCGGTGAAGTCCTCACGCTGATACGGAAGCAATTTGGCGAGGGCCGCGCGGCGGCTCTCGGTGTCCGTGGCGAGGATCATCTCGCGCATGGCGTCGATGCGGTTTCCCTCGAAGAACATGTGCTCGGTGCGGGTGAGGCCGATGCCGGTCGCGCCGAAAGCCAATGCGGTCTCGGTTTGCTCGGGGTTGTCGGCGTTCGTGCGAACGGCAAGCTTGGTGACTTTCGAGCACCAATCCATGAGCTGCTTGAAGTTTTTAACCTTCTCAGTCTTGAGCGCCGCCTTGTTGCCGTGAATGAGACCGGTGATGATCTCGGAGGGCGAGGTTTTGAGCTGGCCAGCGTAGACATTGCCGCTGGTGCCATCGATCGAAAGGAAGTCGCCTTCCTTGAAGACCTGGCCTTTCACAGTGACGGTGCGCTTGTTGTAGTCGATCTCGACATCGGCGGCGCCGCAGATGCAAACCTTGCCCATCTGGCGAGCGACGAGCGCGGCGTGGGACGACACACCTCCCTTCGCGGTGAGGATGCCTTCGGCGGCAATCATGCCGCGCAGGTCCTCGGGCGAGGTCTCGGTGCGGACGAGCAGGATTTTCTCACCAGACTCGGCGGCGGCAACGGCACGGTCGGCGTTGAGGTAAATTTTTCCGGAAGCCGCGCCGGGGCCGGCCGGGAGGCCGTTGGCGATGACTTTGGCTTTCTTGGCGTCGGCGAGGTCGAACACCGGCGCGAGGAGTTGGTCGAGCTGGTCGGCCGGGTTGCGCTGGATCGCGGTCTTCCAGTCGATGAGCTTCTCCTTGACCATGTCCATCGAGAACTTGAGCGCGGCCATCGCGGTGCGCTTGCCGTTGCGGGTCTGGAGCATGAAGAGCTTGCCTTCCTGGATGGTGAATTCCACATCCTGCACGTCCTTGTAGTGCTTCTCGAGGATGGCGCGGACTTTCATGAGTTCCGCATAGGATTTCGGCATGGCTTTTTTGAGCTTGCTGACAGGCTCGGGCGTGCGCACGCCGGCAACGACATCCTCGCCCTGCGCGTTGATGAGGAACTCGCCGTAGAATTCGTTTTCGCCATTCGCCGGGTTGCGGGTGAACGCAACGCCGGAGCCGGAGGTTTCGCCGGTGTTACCGAAAACCATGGCCTGAACATTGACGGCCGTGCCCCACTCGGCGGGGATGTTGTATTTGCGGCGATAGACGATCGCGCGGTCGTTCATCCACGAGCTGAAAACGGCTCCCACCGCACCGCGCAGCTGGTCCCAAGGATTGGCCGGGAAGGTTTTTCCGGTGCGGGTCTTAACGAGTTCTTTGAAGAGTTTGACGAGTTCCTTCTGGTCCTCGGCGGTGAGTTCGCTGTCCACGATGTCCTCGTGGTATTTCGCATGTTTGTATTCGTGAATGACGGATTCGAAGGGCTCGTGGTCCTCGCCCTCCTTCTTCTGCACGCCAAGCACGACATCGCCATACATCTGGACGAAGCGGCGGTAGCAATCCCACGCGAAGCGTTCGTTTTTCGTGGCGGCGGCGAGGGATTTCACGGTCTCGTCGTTGAGGCCGAGGTTGAGAATCGTATCCATCATGCCCGGCATGGAGTCGCGGGCGCCGGAGCGGACGGCGACGAGGAGCGGGAAGCCCTTCGCATCACCGAATTTCGTGCCCATGATTTTTTCCATGTTGCGCACGCCGGCTTCCATCTGGGTCTGGAGTTCCTTCGGGTAGGTCCGCTTGTTGGCGTAGTAATAGGTGCAGACCTCGGTGGTGATCGTGAAGCCTGGAGGAACCGGCAGACCGATGCGTGTCATCTCGGCGAGATTGGCGCCTTTGCCTCCGAGGAGGGCTTTCATTTTGCCGTCGCCGTCGGCTTTTTTATCGCCGAATGTGTAAACGAATTTGCCCTTCTTCGGGGCGGTGGTTTTTGCGGATTTGGTTGTCTTTGCCATAAAACGGGCCGCAAGGTTTAGCACATGCGGTTGGGGTGTCAATGTGGTGCGAGGCGGCGATTTTTGGCGTTTTCATTCGCTCCGCAGGCGGTAAAAACACGCCTCTATCCACCAATGAAAAAAGTCTTCCTCGGAACCGACAGCGGCGCGACCACCTCCAAAACCTCGGGCGTTTGGGACGATGGTTCTCCGATCAGCCTGAACCTCGCGCAAAGCTCCACCAATTCCCAACTCGGCAAAAGCGCGGTCATCAACGGCTGGGTCGAGGGCGTCGAAAAATTCCTCACCGAAAACCAACTCACCTGGCCGCAAGTCGAGGGTGTCGGCCTCGCGATGCCTGGCCCGTATCAAGCCTACGGCGTGCTCGACCGTCCCACGAACCTCCCCGCTAGCTTCGAAGGTTGGAATTTCCTCGCCGACTACTCGGCCGCACTTGCGCAAAAAGCCGGCCGCGAATTACTCGTCGTGACAGGCAATGACGGCAACTACGGCGGAGTCGCCGAGGCCGCCCATGTGCGAGGCGACAAAAAATGCGGCGTCATCATGCTTGCGCCAGGTTCAGGCCTCGGCGCCGCCTACACGGGAGCCGACGGTCTGCCGCTCAATGGCGACACGCTCAACGGCGTGGAGGCCGGTCACATGCCCGCGCCGCTCCAAATCCTCGGCCTGCCCCGCTTCACCTGCGGTTGCGGGCGCGATTGGGGTTGCTTCGAGGCCTACACGAGCATCTCGGGCCTGCCGCAATTTTTGAACCACCTCCTGCCGAAATATCCCGGCCACGAACTCCACAACGCCGCCATCCCGCCGAAGGAAAAAGCCCTTTCCCTTCGCACCCGCGCGCAAAAAGGCGACCCGCTCGCGCTCGAGATTTTCGATCTTCAAGCGAAAGCCATGGGCCTGCATGTCGCCAATCTCTCGATCGCCTTCGACGCCGAATTCGTCGTGATCGGCGGCGGCCTGATCGACCCGCACTCGACCACAGAGGAATTCCGCAAACGCTACCTCGACGGCATCCGCGCCGCCGCCGAACCATGGCTTTTCCCCGTCCAGCGCCGCACGATCCAAATCGTCCCCGCCGCGCTTGGCGAACTCTCCCAAGCCATCGGCGCCGGCCTCACCGCGCTCTACACCGCGCAAAAATTGGAGCGCTGACCTCCGCGTCGGCCCGCTTTTAAGCGATCAGATCGAAATCAAGCCGTGCACTCCTGCAGGAGGACATTGGCGGGGATTCCCAGTCCGCGATGCAGCGAGCGGATCATGCCGAGGCTGAGGGGGCGTTTGTGATTGAGCACCTCGGAAACGCGGTTTTTGCCGGGGAAGTATTTTTCGAGGTCTTTTTGCCTGAGTCCCTCCTGCTCCATGCGGAAGCGGATGGCCTCGATGGGGTCTGGAAAGTCGATGGGGTGGTGCTCCTGTTCGAAGCGCTCGACTAGCAGGGACCAGAGTTCCAGTTCTTCCTCCTGTCGGGATCCAGGTTTGGCATCCATGAGGGACTCAACCTTGGCCAGCGCAGTGCTGTATTCGGCTTCGGTTTTCAGGATTTTCGGCTTCATGCGGAGACTTTTAGATAATGGTGGCGTCAATTTTGTCATACTGGGCATGGGTTCCGACAAAGCGGATGAAAACGATGCCCCGGTTGTAATGAACTTTAACGATGAGTCGGCAGCTATTGCCTTTGATATCAAAAACGATCCGGTTTCCGGGAAGGATGTCCGCGCGAGGGTAGAGTTTTTTGATATCCTGCGGTCCCCGCCAATTCGCCGCTTGGGCTTCATGGAACCATGCTTCGAGAGGGGTCTTGGCGCTGGAGTGTTTTTCATAAAAATCCCGGAGCGTTTTGCGCGCGATAATTCTCATTTCAACTTAGAAATCTGAGCGCTCGAAGCAAGTCAAAAGTTCCCAATACGGGAACATTATCAAAGCCCGTTCCGCGAAACCCCCGCCGCTGGGCCTTGAAGCGAATTCACCATCGCATGCAGCAAGCCCTCCAGCATCGAGGTGTCGGTGCGGTGGATGTCGGCTTCGGCGGCAGCAGGCTCCCAAGTGGACTCCGGCAGGGACGGTTGGAAATTCAAAGTCCGCACATCGATCGTGGCGGTGAAATCCCTACGGGCGATCTCAAGGCGGCGAATCTTGTGGCCGGCCGCGATCCAGAGCGTCGCCTGGAAATCCTCGGCCTTCACCGAACGCGCAAGTTCCGGCATGAGCTTGGCCGAGATCACGCGGCAGGTTTCGCCGTTCAAATCCTCGACCTCCGCCACATCAGCGCGGGGAACGGAAAACAGCGCCGGAAGGAAAATCGCCTGTTGCGCCGAGATCGGCAGCGAGAGTGGCGTTCCCGCGATGGCGGGTTTTTTCGGCACCACTTGGAAATTCGAGAGCAGGAATTCCACTTTCCGCCCCGGCGCGGCCCAGACCTTGTCGCCATTCCGGCACACCGTGAAATGCTCTCCGAGCACCGGCGCCTCGACGCGAACCTTGTCAGGAAACTGCACCTGCGCTTTCAGCGTGGCGCCCTTCATTTCCTTAGGCAGGCGTCCGCTGACCTCGGTCAACACCAACTCCAACTCCGCCGCGCGGTTCGCGCCTACCGATTCCGTGAGAAGCACACCGAGAAATGGTTGGAAAATTTTTCCGATGACCTCGTAGGGATTCTCCCTCGGAGGCAACTGCTGAGCTCCCGCCGCGCCCATGAATACCGCCACCGCCGCGAACAGGAGCAAACATTTTTTAACCATGCGTAAACTATAGGGGGCCGGGGGCAACGATGGCAAAGATTCGTTTTGCATTCCATGCAGCCCCAAGTTCATTTAGCACTTCACCAATGCAACGCCGCCAAGTGAGGAAAACCGCATGATCGCCTCGGGTCTCGTCTACGCGTTTCTGGAAAGCACGATCGAGGGAAAATTCATCCTGATCGCCCTGTTCCTTGCCTCGATTTTCAGCTGGGCCGTCATGGTTACGAAGTTCCGCTTCCTGAAATTCTGCCAGCGCCAGAATGTCCGTTTCCTCGACCTCTTCCACCAGGACCGCCAACCGCTCCGGCTTTTCGAGGCCGATGTGCGATTCGACGGCTCGAATATCTTTGAAATCTACGAGGCAGGCGCCGACGAGCTCTGCTTCCAAATGCTCGGCTCCACCGAGATCGACGAGACGTTTGCCGCACGCTTGAAGATCGCCGAGAAAATCACGCCCGCCCAGATGCGATCCGTCCAAGCCGCGATGGAACGCGCCGTCGGGGAATCCGCGCTCAAGCTCGAGTCGCAGATGATCATTCTCTCCACCGCCGTCAGCGGCGCCCCGTTCCTCGGACTCCTTGGCACCGTTTGGGGCGTCATGGACGCTTTCGCCGGCATCGCCCAGGCGGGAAATGCCAACCTCGCCGCCATGGCACCCGGCATTTCCGGTTCGCTCATCACCACCATCATCGGCCTCCTCGTCGCGATCCCCGCCATGTTCGGCTACAACTTCCTCGTTACCACCGTGCGCTCGATGCTCGTGCAAGCCGACAATTTCGCCGCCGAGTTCTCCTCCGAGATCGAGCACCGCTTTGTGGAATTCGGCTCCCGCCGCAGCCAGCCCTGACCTGATGCGGCGCTACTCCTCGAGGCACAATCTCCAGACGCTCTCCGAGCTGAACGTCACCCCGTTGCTCGACCTCGCCTTCGTGTTGCTGATCATTTTCATGATCACGACCCCGCTCATCGAGAACAGCCTCGACCTCGTCGTCCCGAAAAGCACCACAGCCAAAGGCGCGGTCAACCCCACCGAGGTCTTCACCATCGCGGTTGACAAAAACAACACCTACAAGCTCAACAACCAGATCATCTCCCCCGAAGACCTCGAAGCCCGCCTCGTCGCGGCCAAACTCGAAAAACCCGACACCGCCGTCGTCGTCAGGCCCCACTTCGAACTCCCCGTCCAACAATTCGTTTCCGTCATGGACATCCTTCAACGCGCCGGGATCGCCAAGGTCGGCGTCATGACCCTCCGCGAGGACAAATCCACCGCTCCCT
>JBMTBF010000082.1:0-6161 GCA_049429585.1 Terrimicrobiaceae bacterium
TGCGACCGGTCTGCGACTCGGCCATTTCGCGGGCGATCTTTTGCTGGAGGGCCATCGCCTGGCGGTGACGGCGGTTCTTCACGCGTGCGGGAACTTGATTTTCCATCTTCGCAGCGCGCGATCCCTCCTCCTGCGAATAATTGAAAACGCCGAGGCGCTCGAAGCGCGTCTCCTCAATGAAAGCAAGGAGGCTTTCAAAATGCTCCTCCGTCTCGCCCGGAAAGCCCACGATAAAAGTGGTGCGCAGGCCGATGCCGGGAATGCCGTCGCGGATGCGGCGGATCAAATTCTCGATGTGCTCGCGGGATGTCTCGCGGCGCATGAGTTGCAGCATCTCGCCGTGGATGTGCTGGAGCGGCATGTCGACATACTTCGCGACATGGGGATTGCGGGCGATGGAGGCGATGAGTTCGTCACTCCAATGCGCGGGGTGCGTGTAGAGGAGACGGACCCAGAAATCCCCACCAATGCCGCCAATTTCATCAAGCAGATGAACGAGCGAGGTGCCACGGCCCGAATCCACAGGCTGGCGGGGACCGGCTTTTTCGCTCCAGAGATCCATACCGTAGTAGGTGGTGTCCTGGCTGATGAGGTTGATCTCCTTCACGCCCTCGGCCACGAGGCTGCGGATTTCGCGGACGACGGAATCGATCGCCCTGCTGCGGTGGCGTCCACGCATTTGGGGGATCACGCAAAAGCTGCAGGGATGGTTGCACCCCTCGGCGATTTTCACATACGCGCTGTGGGTCGGCGTGAGGCGGAAGCGGGGGGTGGCGAAGTCGGGGATGTAGCGGGATTTGGGGGTGACGAGGTTCATCACACCGGGAGATTTTTCCTCCAGGACTTTCCGGAAAATCCTTCCCGCCTCGGCGACCTGATCGAGCCCGATGAAGGCATCCACTTCGGGAAGTTCATTCACGAGATCGCCCGAGTAGCGCTGCGAAAGACAACCACTGACGACGATCCGGGCGTCCGGTCGGAGTTCGTTGCGCTGGCGGTTCGCCTCGAGGATGGCATCGATCGACTCCTGTTTTGCGGAATCGATGAAGCCGCAGGTATTCACAACGAGGATGTCTGCCTCGGCGGGGTCGCTTGTGATTTCAAAACCCTCCGAGCGCGCGGAACCGAGCATCAACTCGGCGTCGACGAGATTTTTGGCGCAGCCGAGGCTGATCATGCCGACACGAGGCGCCGAAGCCTCTGTCGCCTTGGCGTTGCTCATTGGTTTTTCTTGGAACGGGAGGAGGGTTGGAAAGGCGGTAGCGAGGTCAGCGGTGTGGGAGACGCGACTGGCGTCGGGCTGATTTTGGCAAAAGGCGTGGCGGCGGCTTTGGGAACAGGTGTCTCAGCGGGTGTGAGCGGCGGTTGGATGCGAATGGCGTCGGAAGTTGGAATCTTTGTGGGGACTTCCTCCGGAGTCGGTTCGGGCTGGGGAGTTGGCTTGGCTTCCGCCAACGGCTCGAGTGTTGGCTTGGGCGTCGGCTTGGCCATCGGAGTCGGTGAAACTTCCGCAACTGGCGCGGCGGGCTGGACGCGCTCGATTTTTTTCCAAGCCCGCCAACTGTAGATTCCGGCTCCCACGAGAAGCAGGACACCCAAGAGGGCGCCAACGGCGAAAAGCAAACGACGGATCGATTTGAACTGCTCCCCTTGCAAAAAGCCGGGCTTCGAGAGCAGGACATTCAGGTAGTTGTTGTCAGAGGAGCCCAGCCCTTTGATTCCAGGAAGGTATTCGCGGATGTCCTCCAGAGGAACTCCGAGGTAGTTCGCGTAGTCGGTGAGAAACAGGCGCGCGTAGGTGGGATGGGAGAAACTGGAGAAGTCATCCGACTCGATCGCACGGAGACGGGTGACGGGAATCCGCGTGTCCTTGGCGGCTTTCTCAATGGGAATGCCGACTTTCTGGCGCCGCGCCGCGAGGCGGGCCCCAATAAAAAAGTCGCTACCTTCTTGATGCTGTTTCTCTCTCAAAATGCACCTTCCTCGTTTAAGTCTACCAATATCTCACGGTCCTTGGCGCCATCTTTCGGCCCCACGATTCCGCGCATTTCCAAAATATCCATCACCCGGGCGGCCCGTGTATAGCCCAATTTCAAGCGCCGCTGGAGCATCGAGGTCGAGGCACGGTTTTCCTGCCGGATGATTTCGAGGCATTTCACGACCAATTCCTCGTCCTCGTCACTAACCTCCTCCTCGGGTAGGGTGGTGCTGTTGAGCTTCTCATGGATACCGGCATCGAACTTCGGTTCGGCTTGTTTGGAAACAAATTCGACGATGCGGTGGATTTCCTCCTCGGTAACCAAAACGCCCTGCGCGCGGGTGAATTTCGAGGTGCCCGGCGGGAGGTAAAGCATGTCGCCCTGGCCGAGAAGTTTCTCAGCGCCGTTCTCATCGAGGATGACTCGGCTGTCGATTTTCGAGGCCACCTGGAAGGCGATGCGGCTCGGGATGTTTGCCTTGATGATGCCGGTGACGACATCCGCGCGCGGCGTCTGGGTCGCCACGATCATGTGGATGCCGGCGGCGCGGGCCATCTGGGTGATGCGGGCAATCGCACTCTCCACATCCGCCGGCGCGGTCTGCATGAGGTCAGCCAACTCGTCCACGATCACCACAATGAACGGCATCCGGTCGGGAATGATCAGATCGTCATCGCGCGGCACTCTGACTGGCGGGGCGACCGGCTCCTCGTCCAATTCGTCTTCCGGTTCGGGCTCGTTTTCGACCTCGGTTTCGGGCTCCCCCTCGGACTCGACGGGAGTTTCCTCACCTGCCGAATCGTCTTCCTCGAGAGCCTCGGCTTCGGCATCAAGCTCGGCCTGGGATTTCGGGAGCGGGCGCTCGTTGAAGCCCGAGATGTTCTTCACCTTGCACTTCGCGAAAATCTTGTAGCGCCGCTCCATCTCGTCGATCACCCAGCGCAGGGCGAGGAGCACTTTTTTGGGGTCGGTGACGACAGGCGTCACAAGGTGCGGGAGAGTATTGTAAATCTGCATCTCGACGACCTTGGGGTCGATCATGATGAACCGGAGCTGCTCCGGCGAGTAGCGGAAGAGCAGGCTGGCGATGATGGAATTGATGCAAACGCTCTTGCCGCTTCCGGTGGTTCCCGCAACGAGCAGATGGGGCATTTTGGCGAGATCGCCAATAATGGTGTTGCCGTAGACATCCATGCCGAGGGCGAGCGGGAGCTTCGCGCTGGACTCGCGCCAGACCTCCTTTTCGAACAACTCGCGCAGGGTCACTTTCACCTTCTTCGAGTTGGCGATTTCAATGCCCACGGTGTCCTTTCCGGGAATCGGGGCGAGGATGTTGATGCGCTCCGCCCGAGTGGCGCGGGCAATGTCGCGCTCGAGGGCCACGATCTTGTCCACCCGAACACCCACATCCGGATAAACCTCGTAGCGGGTGATCGTCGGACCCTTGGTGATCGTGCCAGGAGTGGCCTTGATACCGAACTGTGCAAGGGTATCGATGATCAGAAGCTGGATGCCTTTCAGCTCTTCGCGGTCGAGGGGCTGTCGGTCGGTCTCATCGGGAGGATCCAGCAATTCAGGCCCCGGCATCTCGTAATTCTCCAAATGGACATCGAGGAGTCCCGGTGGAAAGGAATCCTTCGAGGGCTTCGAGGGCTGAATCTCGGAGAGTTTGGGTTTTTTGGCAGGAGGAACCGGCGCGGTGGCGTCGATGATTTCCGGTTCGGGAAGGTTGAGCTCCTCTTGAACCGGCGTGGAATCGGAAGGTTCCGGGTCGGGAATATCGACTCCCTGCTTCCTGAGTTTGCGCGTGAGTTTCTCGGCTTTTTTCTCAAGGGTCCTGCGCTCCTCCTCGATGCGGCGTTCCTCATCGAGAGCCGCCAGACGGGCCGCGCGGCGGGCCTCACGCCAAGCGAGGAAGGATTTCCAGACGCGGATCGAGTCGCGCAACGGGTGGGAGGAGATCGCAAACATCATGCTGCCGACATACAAGCCCAGCATCAGAATCACAGAGGCTGTTCCGAGCACGCTGTGGATCGCTTTTTGGCCGATCCAGAGACCGAGAAAACCGCCTGGCCCCTCGATGCGGAGTTCGGCTTTCCAATCCTGAAGGAACCAAGGCTGGATTTGAATGAGACAAGCGCCGAGAAGCACCATCAAAAGCCCCCACCCCGCCTTGTCGCGCAAGCGGTATTCCGGCTCAAACCACTTCGCCAAGCCATAGCCTACGAGCGTCATCGCCAGCAGGTAGGACGAGGCACCAATAAAAAACAGGCAATACCCGGCGAGCAAGGTTCCGAGTGGACCGCCGAGGTTTGATGGAGCCGAGACCGAGTGGCTGAAGGTGCTGATGATCGGAGCCCAAGCGGGAACGCTCTTCGGGCTGTAACTGGCCAGCGAAAGAAAGAGGTATAGGCCGAGAAAAACCAGACCGAGTCCGGCGAGAAACGACGGGGATTTATGGCTGGGCCGGGCGCGTTTTGGCATGAATTGGTGGATGATTGTCGAGGCGTGGCGGCAGGATCAAGACCTCGCTTGGATTTTAGACTCCACGCAGGCCCGTGAGGAGGAGTTCGGCGTTGGATTTTGTGTGCTGAAGATTCGAAACCAGAACCTCCATCGCCTCGGCGGCGGGCAATTCGGAAAGCTGCCTACGGAGCTGGACGATGCGCTCGTATTCGTCGGGATGAAGCAGGAGTTCCTCGCGGCGCGTGCCGGTTTTCACGATTTGGATCGCTGGAAAAACCCGCATCTCGGCGATACTGCGGTCGAGGTGGATTTCCATGTTCCCCGTGCCTTTGAACTCCTCGAAGATCAAGTCGTCCATTCGGCTGTGGGTCTCGATGAGCGCGGTGCCTAGAATCGTGAGGCTGCCCCCCTCCTCGGTGTTGCGAGCGGAGCCGAAAAATTTGCGGGGCTTGGCGAGCGCCTTGGCATCGACGCCGCCGCTCATTGTGCGTCCGCCCTTGCCGGGCTGCAGATTGTTGTAGGCCCGTGCCATGCGGGTGATCGAATCGAGGAGGATGATCACATCTCGCCCGAGTTCCACCAATCGCTGGGCGCGCAAGGCGACGGTCTCGCAAATCTGCACATGGCGCTGCACCGGTTCGTCGAATGTGGACGCGTAAATTTCGCAATCGAGGGCGCGACGCATGTCGGTGACCTCCTCGGGACGCTCGTCGACGAGGAGAAGCATGAGCGCGGCCTTGGGGTGGTTTTTGCGAATATTGCGGGCGAGGGTTTGAAGGAGGATGGTTTTGCCGGCGCGGGGCGGAGCGGCGATCAAACCGCGCTGTCCCATTCCGATCGGAGCCAGCAAATCCACGGCGCGGGCTCCGACCTCGGGATCGGCCGGTGTTTCCAGGAATACCCGGCGGTTCGGGAAAAGCGGCGTGAGCTTGTCGAACTCCACCGGCGCTTTCCACTCGGTGGCGGGAATGCCCTCAATGGCGATGATTTCGTTAACAACCAACCCCTGCTCCCGATCGCGCGGCAGGCGGATACTGGCTTCGACCATCACGCCGGGTTGGAGCGAAAGTTTTTTGATGAGCGCGTAGGGCACCATCACATCATCAGGGCCGGGACGAAGGTCGTAGGCGGTCCAGCGGAGATTCCAACTCTCTTGATTGCGCTCGAGCAATCCGGTGCCTGTTACGAGCCCTCCGCCGTGAAGATTGTGGCGCGCGCGATCGAGCACGAGATGTCGCCGTGTGCAATCCGTGCGAATCCGCAGACCCGCGTCGGCATTCTCGCGAATCAACTCCCGGAGAGGGAGTTTTTGAAAGTCGTCAAGAACGAGGGGCGCAGGCGGCGTCCTTTCAGGCACGGAATCTGGGGAAGTTGTAGGATCAACAACAGTGGACATCGGAGAAGTCAATCAGCGCCGGGTAAAGTCACGACGCCGGTGAATCGCTTCACAAAACCGGATACGGGGGGACGATCAACCGGATCAATGATTTTTCTGAGGAAAATAGGATGGCGCGTTCGGATCGGCGGACTCGCTGCTTTGGGACTCTTTCTGCGATTGCGCCTGCTTTTCCTTCATTTTCTCCGCGTAACCGGGAACGGTTTGCGAAGCCGGGTGCATTTCACATCCGGTGTGGAGAACCGCAAGGGCGGCCAGGAGGGTAAGGGCTTGGAGTTTCATGGTTCGATGAGTTCGAGGGAGGCTGACTGATTGCGTTT
>JBMTBF010000083.1:0-6098 GCA_049429585.1 Terrimicrobiaceae bacterium
GGTTTGTTCATCGTTTTTTTCGAGGGATGTGTCTGGAGGTTTAGTTTTTGATGTCCTGATTCAGCTGCATATCGGTCTCCGTGGGCTGTCTCGAGGGGATGCCGCCAGCGGGGACATCCGCTCCGGTGGTCCAGTAGAGAGCGTTCAGCACAAGTTTCCGGAAATCGTCTTGTTGCCAATTCTGGTGGAAGTGGCCGCCGGTGAAGCCGAATCCGCGACCGCCATTCGGGCGCTCGTAGGCCCAGGCGAGAATCTGGGGTTCGCCCGCCTCGACAGCGGCTTGGACGGTGGGATTCGTGCCGCGACTGCCGGTGCGGTTCAGGGTTTCGACGGGTGGCTTGGCCGAGAGGATCGCGGTGGTGTTTTCAAACTTCGGACGGAAGCGCATGTGGTAATACCACTCGTCCTTGATCTCGAAGGGCTTCACGCCTTGGGCGATCGGATGGTCGGGAAGCGGCTCCAGAACGGGCGACCAGGTGGGATTCACCGACCAGCCATCCTCGAAATACCCGCCGATCCAATCAAGAAACTGGCTGCCGAGTTCGGACTTCTCGACCTCGACCCCGAAGTGCAGGCAGGCGACTCCGACTCCCTGATCGACGAGGGTTTGGATTTTGTCCTGGTGCGCCTTCGCCATGTGCCCCCGGTATCCGTCGCAATACATGACCACCGTGTCGGGCTTGTCGTAGCCGACCCATGGCTGCGGCCATTCCCCATCGGTCGTGACCGAGGCGGTGACATCCTCGCCGCTTTCATTGAGGCAGCGGGCAAGCAGGTGGCAGCCGGCCTTGTGCTCGTGCTGGCCGGGGCCGTGGCTGCGCCGCCCGGCGAGGAAGAGGACTTTCTTTTTGTCTCCGGGTTGAAGTTCGCGCAGTTGGATATTCCGGAAGCGGACTTCCATGGGAGCCCCTTGGTGGAGTTGCAGCGCGATCAGGCCGGACTTCGGAGCGTTCGGGCCGTTCATCGTGTATTCAGCGGTGACGACGCCATTGATCAGTTGGATGACTTGGTTGCCGGAGGCGATGATGCGGTATTCGTTCCAGCCATCCTTGAGGTGGGAGAGGATTTCCGCCGGATCCCCGACGCTGGCCACCACGGTGCGCTCCTTGGGATTGTCTCCGACAACAACCTTTTCGCCCCGGGTGGCGATGAGGCCCTTGTCGGCGTGGTAAGCCGCGCCTGTCCATTTGTTGTCGGCGGAGATATCGGCTTGTGGACCCGAGACAGTGTGCGGTTTGCCATCCACCGGTTGGCTGCGGAATTGAATGCCGCTGTTGTTTCCTTTGATCAAAAACTCGGCGCTCAGCTCGAAGTCGGCGGGTTGGCCATCCTTCCAGAGCAGGTAGGTATTTTGAGAAAGCGGATTTTCGGCGGTGGAGCGACCGACGATGACCCCGTCCTCGACCGACCAGAATTTCGGATCGCCCTCCCAACCGGCGAGGGATTTTCCATCAAAGAGTGGGGTGAATTTTTCCGAGGCGGAGGCGGATAGGGCCGACATGGCGAGCAGGGTGGTGATGAGGAGTTTCATTGGGTTGAGATGGAATTCCAGGTGTTGCGGAGAAAGCGCAGGCCTTCGCGCGAGACTTGCTCGGCGGAGTCATAGCGTTGGATCCAGATCGATGCGGCTCGGGCGATGGTGGTGTTGTCCATGGGGAAGGTCTCAATCGCCATGTCGCCGGAGTAGTTGATCGCGCGGAGCGCTTGGAAAACACCACCCCAATCAACTTGGTCGCGTCCTGGGACGCCCCGGTGGTTGGCGCTCGCATGGACATGGCCGATCAGTGAACCGGCCTCGCGCACCGCAGTGGCCGAGTGATCCTCCTCGATGTGCATGTGAAAGGTGTCGGCATGGATTTTCAGGGCCGGGCTTCCGACCGCCTCGATCATGCGGCGGGCTTGGGCGAGCGTGTTGATGAAATCCGTCTCGAAGCGGTTCAGGGGCTCGATGGCGATGGTGACGCCCGCCTTTTCCGCTGCGTCACAGAGCGAGCGAAGATGGGTGGCCACCAGTTCAAATTGCGCCTTCTTTTCCTCCTCCGTGTGGAGGTTGCAGCGCCCGACACTGGAGTAGAACGGGCCAGCAACGGTTTTAGACCCCAATGCCGCGGCGAGATCGATCAACCGGCGCGTGTAGTCCAGACACGATTGCTGCTGGGCGGTATCGCCACGGAGGTCGTGTTGGGGCGGGAACATGCCGCAGACGGGGTTGTTCTCCATACCGGCGTCAGAAAGTGCCCGGCGCAGAGCGGGGACATCCAACTCCTCCGGATGAAGCACTGCCAACTCGACAAAATCGGCTCCCCAGCCTTTGAAAACTTCGACCCATGGGATGTCGGCATTGGAAAATGTGGATGAAACGAGGAAGGAATTCAGCCCGAAACGCATGGTGTCATCTTAGGCGATGACCCCACGGGCTGCTATCATCATTTCCTCATTTTTGTGAACAATATCGGACTGCCGTAGGGGTTTTGGTATCAGTTGCTCATTTTTGTGGAGCAATTCGGCGAGGCTGTGTTTTTCAGCAATGCTTATATTGCTTGTTTCTTTGAGTTTGTTTTTTGAGGCCCGGGGGTTGGTGACGATCCGCCCCGGCATCGATTACCGGATCAGAGTTGCCAATCGCCGGTCGCGGGATTTGGTATGGGGGCATCTTGAAACAAACCCGCCCCAACGCCCGGTATCTGAAACTTCAGCGCAGGTTTTTCGATCACATCGCAAACCTGGACGCCTTTCTCGCGATCCTGCGTTCGCTCGGGGGTGTTTGTTTTTTTATGAAGGACAAGGAGGGCCGTTTCATGGGAGGAAACCCGGCGGAGCTTGCAAAATTGGGGGTCGCCAGCGAGAAGGAGCTGATCGGCAAGTCGGACACGGATTTTTTCCCCACGAATCTGATCCTTCAATACCGCAAAGATGACATCCAAGTCATGAAGACCGGCAAGGCGGTGCTGAACCGCGTGGAACCGGTTTCGAACCCCGACGGGAGCATCAGTTGGCACATCACCAGCAAATATCCGCTTCGCAATGCCCAAGGGAAAAGCATCGGCATCATGGGAATCATGCGGGATTTCGACCGCGAAGCGCTGCCGTGGAATCTTCAGCGACCGTTCCTCAAGGTCATGAAGTATATCGACACGCACTACAGCGAGGAAATTCTCGTGAAAGATCTCGCGGTGGCCGCCGGGTTGTCGATGAGCCAATTCGAGCGCCGGTTCACTTCCATCTTCGGGCAAACCCCCTCGCGTTTTCTTGTGCGATACCGGCTGACCAAGGCCAGCCATTTGCTGGCAAATTCCGATATGACGCTCGGCTCGGTGGCCTTGGAGTGCGGGTTCTGCGACCACAGCCACTTTTCACGCTCGTTTATTGCGATGTTCGGGGCGGCCCCCGGCGAATACCGGAGAAACCTGCGCTGATCCCTCCCAGACCGAGGAATCCCACCGTGCGAAATGAGGGAACGATCAGCGGCCCTCCTGTATTCCCCACCCTGCCCAATCCGGCCATCCCGCCGAATAAACCCGAAAACGGCGATTCCTGTAGCGGAACGCGAAACGTGATTCGATAACGCCGTTTACGGCTGTGACCTTCGGGTCGCCGAGGATTTCGAGTTTGATGAAAATGGGAGGAGTTCAAGGTGTCCCGCCAGACAGCGACCAAATATATCTGGAACCACTCACTACGGCAGGCTCGGCGCGGGTTTTAATTGGCGGAAGGGAATGACTCGGCGAGCGCGACCTTGATGACCGAGTTGTTTTCATCGATCGGCTTGGGCGGAAGAGTGAGTTCCAGGGCGGTTCCATCTTGCGATATGGCGAAACTCTGTCCGGCGCCCTTGGGTGAGAGGAAGGTCGCCGCGGTGGCTTTCACGGGAACGCCGTCCACACGGAGTTTGCCGTCGGCGGGCCACTTCATCACATGCAGGTAGAGGGTTTTTCCATCCTTCGAGAGGTTCGCATCGCCCCAAGCCGGGCGCGCGGGCAAGGGGTTGGGTTGGGTTCCGTAGAGGGCTTCGCCGTTGTCCTTGATCCAAGCGCCGACGCCTTGGAAAAGCTCGAGCGCCTTCGGGTCGATCTGGCCGTTACCCATGGGGCCGAAATTCAGGAGGTAGTTCCCGCCGGCGCACACGGTGTGGACGAAGCGGTGGAGGATTTCCCGGAGGGTGTGGTAGCGGACCTGGCCGTGGGCCTTGTAGCCATACGAGGTGCTCACGCTGTCGGGCGACTCGGTGGTGAGGGAGAGTTTGTGGGGCGGCACTTCCTTGTCCTCCAGCGAGACATAATCGAAGAACTCGAGTTGCCCAGGCTTCCACTCCTCCTTCGGCCAATAAAGGAGGCGGGAGTTGGTGACACAGTCGGGATTGTGTTTGCGGACAATTTCCAGAAACCGCTCGCCTTGCTCGGGCTTCATCCACGCCGGGGTGTCGAACCACACGAGGTCGATCTTGTAATTTTTCATCAACTCCTCGACCTGCGGCATCGATTTTCTGGCGAGGTATTCCTCCATCGTTTGCTCGTTCGCCGTATAGTCGGCGGGCAACTCGGGGTGGATTTGCCGGATCGCGTCGGCGGAAGGTTTTTCTTTGAGGCCGGACACTTGCACGAAGCGGAACCCGTGGAAGGTGAAGCGCGGTTCCCAGACTTCCTCACCACCTCCCTTGAGAATGTAGGTGTCCACGGCGCGGGCCGAGCGGAGGTTGATCGTGTAGGCGGTGCCGTCCTCCTTGAGCATCTCGGCGAAGATCAATGTGATCTTGTCGCCTGCCTGCCCGTTGACTTTCAGGCGCGCCCAACCGGAGAAGTTCTGCCCGAGATCGAAAACATAGGTGCCCGGCTTAGGCTCGGTGACTTTAACGGCGGGAAGTTCCTGCATCGGGCGAACGGGAACGCCCGGGTAGGCCTGCAGAGGCGGATTCAAGTTCGACCCGGTGACAACCTGCGACCATGCCGAGGCGTCAAAGCCGGGCTTGTCCCAACCCGGCATGTCGCGGCGGGCGTCGTAGACCTCGCCCGCTTGCATGTCGGATTCCAGGATCGGACCGGTGGTGGCGCGCCAACTGGAGTCGGTGGCGATGGTTTCGCTGTTGCCGTTGTCATAATCGATCTGGAGCTGCGCCTTGAGGCGAAGTTTGTTGCCGTATTGGTTCTGGCCGATGTTGCTGATGTTTCCCCGGAACCATCCATCTCCGAGGATCGCGCCCAAGACATTCGGCCCTTCTTTCAACAGGTCGGTCACATCGTAGGCGCGGTAGTAGATGCGCTTCCGGTAGTCGGTCCAACCGGGCATGAAAACCTCGTCGCCGACGCGCCGGCCGTTGAGGGTCAGCTCAAAGACGCCTTGCGCGGTGGCATAAACGATCGCGCGCTTCACTTTGCCGAAAACATCGAATTCTTTCCGGAAATAAGGCGCGGGAAGGTAGGTTTTGGTTCGTCCGGTTGTGAGGTCGAGGACCGAATTTTCTTTGGCTTCGGCGCGTTGTTTCCAGTCTTCGACCAGCCATTCGGCCTCGAGAACTTTGGGCTCTCCGTAAATCGGGTCCCGGCCAGCGAATTCGTTGGTGACCTCGACCGTCAGGTGACCCGCATCGACATGCGCTTGGAGTTTTTCTTTGATGTCGATTTGTTTCGCGGGATCGCCCTTCACTCCGTAGAGCGCCTTGGTGATCGTGATTTTGTGGCCTTTGTCGGCCAGCTCCGCCTCGCGGGTGGGAGTCACTTTTCCGACATCGTCCAAACCGATCCACTCCGCTTTCCAATCCGAATCCTTGAGCAATCCCATCGACCATTTGGCGGGTTCGCTCCATGGCGTGGTCTGGTCGTTTTGATCCCACGCGCGGACCTTCCAAAACACCTGCTCCCCAGTCTGGAGCGGCTTGCCGCCATAGACAATCTGCGCGGTTTCGTCCGAGACAACTTTCCCCGAGTCCCACAGGTCGCCAACATCCTTTTGCAACAACTCCTCGCTGCTCGCGGCGAGAATTTGGTAGGCGGACTGGCGAACTCCGCGTTCCGGTTTCAGGTCTCCGCTTTCCAGTTTCCAGGAAAGGCGGGGCTGCGAAACATCGATGCCGAGCGGGTCAGTGAGGTATTCGCAGCGGAGGT
>JBMTBF010000084.1:0-6034 GCA_049429585.1 Terrimicrobiaceae bacterium
GGGCGCGCCGGCTTGCGGACGATTTTTATTTTGGCGGCTTCCGAGGGATCGGGAATTCCCAAGGCTTTTTGTTGCACCTGAGTAAGTGGTTTTTGACCTGCGAATCGCCAATCCCCATCCGGAAGTTCATCAGTGTAAACCGGCATCTTTTTATGGGTTTTCATCGGCATTCTTTTACTTCCGCCAATATGCGGCGCAGATCAAGAATCCCTACTTCGCCAGCGATTCGTAGAGCGCCGTGGTTTTCCGGGCGATGGCGGACCAGGAGAAAATCTCGGCGGCGCGGCGGCGGCCGGCTTGGCCGAAGGCTTCGCGCTTCGCGGGATCGGACATGAGCTCGTTGATGCGCGCGGCGAGGTCGCGGGAGAACTTGGCGGGTTCGAGGGGCTCGAACGGGCTTTCGTTCATTTGCTGAACGGGGACGAGGTAGCCGGTTTCGCCATCCACCACGACCTCGGGGATTCCCCCGACGGCGGCGGCGACAACAGGGACTCCGCAGGCCATGGCTTCGAGGTTGATGATGCCGAAGGGCTCATAGATCGAGGGGCAGACGAAGACAGCGGCGTGGCTGTAGAGTTCGATCTTCGAGGGATTGTCGAGCATCTCGCCGATCCAGATGACGCCTTCGCGCTTGGCTTGCGCCGCAGCGACGGCGGTTTTCATTTCCTCGGCGATCTCCGGGGTGTCGGGCGCGCCGGCGCAGAGGACGACTTGGAAGCCGGGGTCGAAATGCTGGATGGCGTTGACGAGATGGATGATGCCCTTTTGCCGCGTGATCCGGCCGACGAAGAGCACATAGGGCTTCGAGCGGTCGATGCCGAAGCGGTCCAGGACCGCGTGGGTTTTTGCCGGTTGGTATTCGTCGGGGTCGATGCCGTTGTGGATGATGTGGAGCCGCGAGGGTTCGATTTGAAAAAGAGCCTCCACATCGCGGCGGGTTCCCTCCGACACGCAAATGACGGCGTCGGCCATCTCGAGCGCGGTTTTTTCCAGCCAGCAGGTGAAATCATAGCCGCCGCCGAGTTGTTCGCGTTTCCAGGGACGGAGGGGTTCGAGCGAGTGGACGGTGATGACGAGCGGGATGCCGTAGTTGAGCTTCGCGAGGATGCCGCCGAAGTGGGAATACCAAGTGTGGCAGTGCACGACTTGGGCATCGATGGCGGTGGTGTTGAAGTCGAGGCAGCGCTGGAGTGCGCCGAAGGCGGATTGGAGTTTTTTCGGCGCGGTCCATTTGGAGGCGTCGAGACCGAAGCCGCGCACGGCGGGGTTCGAGGCGGGGCTATCCTGATCGCCGAAGCAACGCACCTCGACCGGCATGAGTTTCGCGAGTTCGCGGCAGAGGTATTCCACATGCACACCGGCGCCGCCGTAGATGTGGGGTGGGTATTCGTTGGTGAGAAAAAGGGCTTTCATCGGGATTCAGAGAAGTTTTGGCGGAATGCTGAATTCCAGCGCGCCGGAGCCTTGATCGAGCCACGGGGCGTCGATGGCGGTGAGCGAGGCTTTGCGGATGGGGAAATTCACCGGCTCAGTCAACCCGAGGAGGTAGCTCACAGCGGTGCTGAGATCGGGCTCATGGCCGACAAGCAGAGCAGAGGATTTGGTGGAGAGGGGCTCGAGGTTTTGGATCAAGGTCGCGGGGGTCATGCCGCAGGCGAGCCAGTCGGCGATGACTGGGGTGACGCCAATTTTTTTGCCGACGATCTCAGCGGTTTGGCGCGCGCGGACGAGCGGGCTGGTCAGGAAAAACTCGGGTTTGATTCCGTTTTTTTTGCAGAATTTCCCAACGCGAGCCGCTTGGTCGAGGCCTTTGGGAGTGAGTTTTCGATCGAAATCGCTCTCGGCCAAATCCTCGGCGTCCGCGTGTCGGAGAAAGTAGATAATCATCCGGGGGCGGGATTTTTCTACATGCTCATTCCGCCATCCACCGCGAGGACTTGGCCGCTGATGTATCCAGCTTCGGCGCTGGAGAGGAAGGCCACGGCGGAGGCGATGTCATCCACCGAGCCGAAGCGCGAGACGGGAATCTGAGCTAGCGCGCCCTTGCGGACTTCCTCGTTCAGCACGGAGGTCATGTCGGTTTCGATGAAGCCCGGCGCGACGACATTCACCGTGATGCCGCGGCTGGCGATCTCGCGGGCGATGCTTTTCGTCATACCAATGAGGCCGGCCTTGCTGGCGGCGTAGTTGGCTTGGCCCGCGAGGCCCATGAGGCCGCTCACCGAGCTGATGTTGATGATGCGGCCCGAGCGTTGTTTGACCATGGCGCGCATAACGGCGCGGGTGAAATTGAAGGCTCCTTTAAGATTCGTCTGCAGAACGACATCCCAATCCTCGCTCGACATCCGCATCGCGAGGGTGTCGCGGGTGATGCCGGCGTTGTTGACGAGGATGTCGCAACGACCGAAGTCGGCGAGGATTTGGTCACCGGCTTTTTGGACGGCATCGAAATCGGCAACATCGACCGCGTAGGGTTTGGCGGTGTCGGGGGCGAGGGCGTTGATGGCGTCGGCGGTGCGGGCGGAATTGGATTCCGTGCGGCTGACGACGGCGATTTTGGCACCCTCGGCGGCGAGGCGTTTGGCGATGGCTTCGCCAATTCCGCGACCGGCTCCGGTCACGATGGCGACTTGGTTTTCGAATCGTTTGTTGCTCATGGGAAATTAGCGGGCGGCGATGGGGTTGGTGAGTTGTTTGATGACGGTGGTGAGGTAGACCGGTTCGGGGTGTTTGCCCCGGTATTTGGTGATCTCGCGCTTCTCGACGACGCGGAATCCGAAGCGCTCGAAAACCTTCGCGCCGCGACGGGATTCGAAGGTCACCATCTGGCCGAAGACCTGCGTCTCGCCCTTCGAGCGGAGGAAATCGCAGTAGCGCGTCATCATTTCATGCGAGCCGGCGAGACCCTTGGCCTCGGGGAGGATGTTGATGTGGAAATGTGCTGTGCGTCGGGGTGCGGCGGGGACTTCGCGCCAGGAGTTTTTGAGAATCCACTGGATGAATTCCCGGGTGGCGCGGTTGTAGCCCCGGTAGCGCCACATGCCGATCGCGAAGAGGCGGAGGTTTTGGAAAAAACCGAACCACTGCTGACGGAGCGGGCGACGGGAGCCGAGGAGGTAGCCTTTCACGATGCCGTTTTGCTCGAGGACGAACGACGCCTCGGGCTCCACATCGGTGTAGTAGGCCGTGAGGTAGTCAGCGAAAATCTCGCGGTCTTCGAAAACCGGGTCGATCGGATTGCCCAAAAACCCGGTTTCGCAGCACAGGCGGCGGATCGCCTCGCGGTCGCGGGCTTCGTAGGAGCGGACGGAAATGCCTTCGGGTAGGGCCACAATGGCGCGAAGAATGCGCGGGATGGTTTTCGATGGCAAACCGAAATCCCGGCAACGCATTTGACGCCCCGCGCGAGACGGGCAGAATCCCCCGCGTGATCACCGAGGTTCGCTTGCGACATTTCCGCTGTTTCGACGCGCTGGATTTCCAGCCCGGGCCGGGGCGCACCTGCATCGTCGGACAAAACGCGCAGGGCAAAACCTCGATCCTCGAAGCCGTCTGCGTCCTGCTCCGTCTCCAATCGCCCCGCACCTCCTCGCCGGTGGAAATGATCCAAGCCGGCCAAGCCGCCTGTGCACTCGAGGGGCGGGTGGGGGATTCGCATCTGGCCTGCCGCTTCGCGCCGGGATCGCGCGAGTTGACGCTCGATTCCAAGCCGCAGTCGAGGTCGGACGACTACCTCTCCGTGGCGCGCATCACTTGGTTCGCCAACTCCGACCTCGAACTCGTGAAGGGTAGCGGGTCCGTCCGGCGGAGGTTTTTGGATTTTTTGGGAATGCAATCCGTGCCCGGCTACCGCAAGGCGCTCCGCGACTACGAGCGGACTCTGCGTTCCCGAAACGCGTTGCTGAAAGAAGGCCGCCCGCGCCGGGAAATCGCGGCCTTTGATCCGCCGCTTGTCGAGGCAGGGGAGTTTTTGCTGGAGGCCCGGCGGGCGTTGGTGGAAGCCGCCGCGCCGCTCGCCTCGGCCGCCTGTGCGAAAATCAGCGGGTCAGCCGATGCGCTCGCGCTCGCCTACCAACCCGGATGTGAAGGTTCCCTTGCCGAAAGTCTCGCGGCCTCACGCGGGGAGGAGGAGCGACTCCGCCAAACCGTCCGAGGTCCTCACCGCGACGACCTCGAAATTTCCCTCAACGGCCTGAAAGCCTCCGCCTTCGCCTCCGAAGGCCAGCAGCGAGGCATCGCCCTCGCCCTAAAAATCGCCCAAGCGCGCCATCTCGAATCGCTCCACAGCCAGCCCCCGGTGCTCTTGTTGGACGACATTTTTGGCGAACTCGACACCTCGCGCCGCAACCGCCTCTTCGAAACGCTCCCCGCCTCCTCCCAGACTATTATCACCACGACCTTCCTCGACTGGGCCGAGGGCCACCCGATCGACATGGTGTTTCAACTCGCCGAGGGGAGACTTTCGTAACTCAGATTAGAAAAAGCTAACGGCGGGCTTATCCTGACGGCCGAATTTGTTTTTGAATCCAGATGGGATCGCGGCGCAAATCCAAGACCCGCCAGACGAAAACCTCTCCCCCATCCAGTTTGTAATAGATGGCAAACGGAAACCTCCTGCACAGCTGGCGATGGTAGCCAAAAATCTTTCTATGAATTCCCGCGTAGAGCAGGAGCGAGTCGATTTCCGAATAGATGGAATCGAGGAAAAAATCTCCGATGCCAACGTGTTGGGTTTCGTAAAAACTAAAGCCCGCTTGCAAATCCCGCTCAGCGAGATCGAGGATTCTGATTTTCACCGGGCAGATACTGCTGCTCGAACCCTCTCCTTGGCATCGTTCCAATCGGAAAATTTTGATTTGCCTTCCGCCTTGAGTCGTTCGGCTTCAAGAAGCGCTTCCTGATGCCAATCGGGCGAAACAATTTCGTGCTCCTCGACGGATAAATCCATCCAAAGCGCCTCCAGCAGCCGAAGCTTTTCGACTTTCGACATTTTTTTCATGTCCAGATCGGCAACCATGAACAACCAATACTCCAAGCCTATGCCAAGGCAAGCAACTGCCGAAAATGAGCCGTCATTGGCAATATCACGCAGAACGCATCGGAAATCCGGCTCAAGCCAAGGGGCGAGCTAGGCGGCGGATGGGGTCTTCGAGTTCGGCGCGGGTTTCGGGGGTGGCGCGGTCGATGAAGAGGATGCCTTTCGTGTGGTCGAGTTCGTGCTGGATGGCGCGGGCGAGGAGGCCGTCGGCTTCGAAGGCGATTGTGGAGCCGTCGAGGATTTGGGCTTTGACGCGGACGGAGAGCGGGCGGGCGACATCGGCGGCGACTTCGGGGAAGCTCAGGCAGCCTTCGCCCTCGGTGACGGTTTTTCCGAAGGTTTCGACTTCGGCGTTGAGGAGGACCATGGGCATTTGCGACTCGAAATCGGCGGGCTGGCCGTCGAGGCGCATGGCGCTCGGGCGTTTCGGCATTTGGGGGACATCGAGGACAAACATTTGGAGCGGGAGGCCGACCTGCTGGGCGGCGAGGCCAAGGCCGTCGGCGTCGCGCATGGTCTCGATCATGTCGTTGGCGAGGTCGCGGATGCGGGCGTCAATTTTTTCAATCCGGGTGCCGGGAGTGCGGAGGGCAGGGTGGTCGAAGGTGGTGATGTCGAGAATCATGGTTTGCCGGGTTCGGGTTGGGTGAAGGCGGGGACATCCTGGATGCCGGCCTGCTTGAGGGCGTCGAGGACTTTTACGACGACGCCAAAGGGGGCTTCGCGGTCGGCCTGTAGGGCGATGCCGCGCTTGGGTTGAGCCTCGCGGGCAGCTTGGATGGCGGCGGCGAGTTGGTCGAGGGCGACGGGTTTGTCGTCGAGGGAAATTTGGTCGGAGTTTTTGACGCGGAGGACGACGGGTTCGGTGGTCGCGGCGGGGGCGGTTTCGGCTGCTTTCGATTCAGGGAGGTTGATCTGAACCTGCGGTTGTTTTTTCCGGAAGGTGGTGGTGACGATGAAAAAAATCAGCAGGATCGCGAGGATGTCGATGAGGGA
>JBMTBF010000085.1:0-5919 GCA_049429585.1 Terrimicrobiaceae bacterium
ACCCGATCGCGTGGCACGACGACCGCTTTCTTTACCACCATGTCGCCCGCTGGCCCGGAGGCATGGCCGCCGATCACAAATACGCCATGGCCGGCGCGCGCCAAGGGAACTATTTCCTTGTGCGCAGTCGTCCCTGCGACAATCCGAACTGCGAAGAGGCCAATGGCCAGCAATGCGAAACCCTCCGCAGCGTCGAGCAGGGAAGCAAAAGAGCCAATTACACCGCGGAAAACGCGCAGTTTCACTGGGGAGTGACCCCTCCCGGACGCTGGGCTCTCTTCGATGTGAAAAAAGACCCCGGCTGCCAGAACGATCTCGCCGCCGCCGAACCCCAGCGCGCGGCCTCCATGGCGGCGGCTTATGATGCGTGGTGGGACAAAACCTACCCGGTCATGGTCAAACGCGGCGGAGACGCCGAAATCGTCTGGAGCAAGGTCCAACAAGATTTGATCAACAAGAAAAAGGCCGCCAAGGCGGAGAAACAGAAGAAAGCGGAGTAACCAGCCCATCTGCGAGCCAGTCCCAAATTTTCCATGGTGAATCTTCGAGCAGTCCTCCTCGCCGCTTCCTTTATGGTTTCCCTGTCCGCCATGCGCGCCTCAGAAGCCGATCCGCAGGCGGTGTTTCAGAATCCCCCGGATTCGGCGAAGCCGGGCGTGTGGTGGCATTGGATGGGTTGCAATGTGACCAAGGAGGGCATTACCCGCGATCTGGAGTCGTTCAAGAAGGCGGGCATCGGCGGGGCAACGATTTTCGGCATGGCCGATGTCTGCACGCCTTGGGCCGCGCACATCGAGAACAGTCCGACCGAAGGGTTGATTGCTTTCACCGATCCGTGGTGGGAGATGGTTCGCCATGCGGCGGAGGAGGGAAGGCGGCTGGGCATCGATGTGGGCCTCCACAACTGTCCCGGTTACACCAGCACCGGCGGACCTTGGATCACGCCGGAGTTGTCGATGCAGCAGGTTTATCTGTCGCAATCGCCATTGAAGGGCGGGGTCGCTTTTGATGGTGTGCTGCCGAAACCGGTCGTCAATCCGCGTGGCGAGATCCTTCATCCGATGGTGAACAAAAAGACCGGTGCTTTGGAGAAGCCGGAGATTCCCGCCCGCTCGATGTATTGGCGCGACATCGCCGTGCTCGCTGTTCCAGCGGAAGGCGTGGTTGCCAAGGATCGGGTAATCGATTTGACCGGCAAGATGGACGCCACGGGACGGCTTCAGTGGACTCCCCCGGACGGCCAGTGGCTGGTGTATCGCATCGGCCATACGACGATGGGTGCGCTGACCCAGCCGAACCAGTGGGAGGTGATGGGACTCGAGTGCGACAAGATGAGCGGGGAGGCGGTTGCCTTCCACCTCCGGCATGTGATCGGGGAACTTAAAAAACACCTCGGCCCGCTGGTGGGAACCGGTCTGCAACACATCCTGCTGGACAGTTACGAGGCGGGCAAACCCGGCTGGACACCACTCATGCCAGAGGAGTTCGCCCAGCGCCGTGGTTATGATTTGAAGACCTTCCTCCCGGTCTTCGCCGGGCGCGTGGTCGGAAGCGAGGAGGAGACCAGGAAATTCCGCGCCGACTTCGACCGAACCATCGCCGATCTCTACCGCGACAAGCTTTTCGCCACCATGTCGCGGATGCTGGCCGAGGAGAATCTGCGTTTCGTTTGCGAGCCGTATGGAGGACCGTTTGAAACCACCGAGGTCACGCCCCATGTCCATCGCGTGATGACGGAGTTCTGGACCAACGGCGAATTCGGCGGAGGGGGGGCGGACAAGCTCGCGAACGCCGGCGAGGGTCGGCGGCACAACATCATCGAAGCCGAGGCCTTCACCGGCCAGCCTGCGAAAAGCCGTTGGTCCGAAACGCCGGCGGGTCTCAAGCCAATCGGGGACGGGGCGTTCGCCTCGGGGGTTAATCGCCTTGTCCTGCACACCTGCCCGCTGCAACCGTGGGGAGAGAACATCAAGCCGGGAATTTCGATGGGCGTGTGGGGAACCCACTTCGGTCGCACACAGACCTGGTGGGAGCCGGGCCGCGCGTGGCTTGCCTATCTGGCCCGCTGCCAGGCACTCCTCCAATGGGGGCAAACCGCGGCTCCGGATTTTTCCGTCGAGGGATTGCCGGCACAGGGGATTCATCGCACCGATGGCGCGTCGCATGTGTTCTTTTTGGCCCACCAAGGCAATGGCGGGAGCGCAACCTGCAAGTTCTCGGTGGACGGGATGCAGCCCGAGCTCTGGGATCCGGTGACGGGAACGATGCGTGATTTGACCGATTTTCGCTTTGAGAAAGGAAAGACCGTGGTGCCGCTGAAATTCGCCCCGGCGCAAAGCTGGTTTGTGGTTTTCCGCAAAAAGGCCGATGGGCCGCTGGAGCCCAAGTCGAATTTCCTGGAACTCCAACCTGTCGCTGAGATCACCGGGCCGTGGGATGTGAGCTTTGACCCGAAATGGGGCGGCCCGGCGGTGGTGAAGTTCGAGATGCTCCAGGATTGGACGAAGCGGCCTGAGCCCGGCATCCGCTACTACTCCGGCACGGCGACCTACCGGAAGACCTTCGATGGCGCGAACGGCTCATGGCTGGACCTCGGCATGGTGAACCACATCGCGCGGGTGCGCCTCAACGGCCGAGACCTCGGAGTCGTCTGGACCGCGCCGTGGGGTGTGGAAATTCCAGCGGGCTTGTTGAAGCCGACCGGCAACCAACTCGAAATCGAAGTGACGAATGTCTGGGCCAACCGCCTCATCGGCGACGAGCAAGAACCACCCGACTGCGAGTGGCTCCCCGGCCACCACTTTGCCGATCAGGGCGGGTATTTGAAGCGGTTCCCGGATTGGTTTGTGAAAAACGAACCCCGCCCCTCGAATGGCCGGTATTGTTTTGTCACTTGGAACTACTTTACGAAGGATTCCACGCTGCTCCCCTCGGGCCTCATGGGTCCTGTGAAAATCGGGACCAAAAAATGAAACCAATGAAGCTTCCCTTGATCCTCCTCCTCGCTATGGCAAGCCTTGGGTTTGCGGCGGAAACCAAGCCGCTCTCGGGCAGTCGGCCGAATATCATCCTTATCCTCACCGACGACCAAGGCCTGGGCGATCTGTCCTGCACGGGGAACCCGTATTTGAAGACGCCGAATCTCGATCGCCTCCACGCCGGCGGCACGCGGTTCACCGATTTCCATGTGAGCCCGACCTGCTCGCCGACCCGTTCGGCGATCATGAGCGGACGGCATGAATTCGAGGTCGGCGTCACGCACACCATCTTCCAGCGGGAGCGTCTCGCGCCGGGGGTGGTGACGATTGCCGAGGCCCTGCGGCGCGCCGGGTATGCGACGGGGTTGTTTGGCAAATGGCACCTTGGCGACGACAAGGCCTATCTGCCTCAGCAGCGCGGTTTCGACGAGGTTCTCATGCACGGCGCTGGCGGCATCGGGCAATTCAAGTGGGGCGACTTTGAAGAGAACTCCAAGACCCCCTACTTCGACAGCGTGCTGCTGCACAATGACACGATCGTTCGCACGAAAGGCTTTTGCACAGACCTGTTCTTTGCCGCAGCCATGGCTTGGATCAACCAGCAACACGCGGAGAAAAAGCCATTCTTCGCCTACATCCCGCTGAATGCCCCGCACGGTCCGATGATTGCGCCGGATAAATACAAAAAGCGGTTTCTCGATCTCGGGTTCGATAACCAATCGGCCGCGCGCTACGGCATGATCGAAAACCTCGACGACAATGTCGGCCTCCTGCTCGCGGACCTCGAGCGCCAAGGCATGTCGGAGGACACCCTCGTTGTTTTCATGACGGACAACGGCATGAGCATGCCGGCCGGCACGATTCACGGGAAAAAATTCACGCCCTTCAATGCCGGCATGAAAGGGTCGAAATGCACCCCCAACGAAGGCGGCACGCGCGTGCCCTCGTTCTGGATGTGGAAGGGGCATGTGCAGGAGGGCCTCGACATCCCCTCACTCGCGGCCCACATCGATCTCTACCGCACCTTCTGCGATCTGGCCGGCGCCAAAATCCCCTCCAGCAGTCTCGAGCCCGGTGGTCGATCTCTGGTTCCCTTGCTGGAAAACCCCAAGGCCGATTGGCCGGACCGCACGCTCTTCCTTCATGTCGGTCGCTGGAATCCCGGCGAACGCGATCAATCCAAATACAAAGGCTGTGCCGTGCGGACCAGTCGCTGGCGGTTGGTGAACAACAACGAACTCTACGACATCCTCGCCGACCGTGGTCAGACCAAGGATGTTGCCGCACAGAATCCCGAGGTCGTCGCTGACCTCCGGAAAAAATTCGATGCCTGGTGGGACTCGCTACCGCCGCTCCTCGTCAATGAAGGTCTGCCTGACATCAAGCCCGGCGATTTCCCGCTCCAAAAGCTTCGTCTCACAACCCAAGGGGAGCTGCCCCTCTGGGAACCCGTTAGTTCCAAATAATCCACCCTCAACCCAACAAAACACCATGATCAAACGCCAACTCACCCTGCTCGGCCTCAGCGTCGCGCTGGCCATTCCCGCCTACGCCGCCCCCCAGCCCAACATCATCCTCATGCTTGCCGACGACCTCGGTTGGCAGGATGTGAAGTGCTACGATATCGATGAGCCGAGCCCGATGGAGACACCGAACATCGATGCACTCGCCAAGCGTGGCATTCTCTTCCGGCACGCGTATTCGCCCGCTCCCAGTTGCACCCCGAGCCGCTGCGCAATCATGAGCGGCAACCACCCCGCGCGCGCCCAGACCACCCATGTCTCCGGCGGTCGCCCTCCGGGGGGGAATCGCAACCAGCCCCTAGTGACTCCATGGTTCAGAGCCGGCATGCCCCCGAACGAAATGACCATCGCCCGGGCGCTCCAGCAAAACGGCTATGCCACTGGACACGCCGGCAAATGGCACATGTCCCACGGACACACGGCATTCCCAACCCCGCGGGATCAGGGGTTCGATTTCACCACACACCATGGCGGTGATATGCGTGGCGTCCAACGCGGGATGTCGAACCGCCTGGAAGGATTCGCCACCACGGATTCCAAGGACCCCTACCGACTCGATGAAGAAGGGTTCCCGACCGATTCCGTAACCACCGGTGCCTTGGATTTCATCAAGGACAACAAGGACAAGCCGTTCTTCCTCTACTACGCGACCTGGCTCGTCCATGCTCCCATCCAGTCCCGCAGCAAGGCGCTCCTCGACAAATACTGCCAAAAGCTCGGCGTTGACCCGGCCAATTCCAAAGAGTGGTCAACCGAGGGGGGACAGAAAAACCCCTTCTACTGCGCGATGGTGGAAACGTTCGACCACTATGTCGGCCAGATCATCACCTATCTCGAGACCACCGATGACCCGCGTAATCCGGGCCACAAACTCATCGACAACACCTACATCTTCCTCTCCTCCGATAATGGTGGCGCGGAAGGGGGTCATGGCGAAACCTTCACCGACAACGCCCCGCTCGACAAAGGCAAGACCTCGCCGAGAGAGGGCGGGGTTCGCGTGCCGTTCCTCGTCTCCGGCCCGGGCATTCCCGTCGACAAGGAAAGCGATGTCATGGTCAACGGACTCGATTTTTATCCCACCATTCTTTCGATGGCGGGGGTATCAAAGCCCGAGGCCAAAAACCTCGACGGATCCAACCTCCTGCCGTTGTTGACCGGGGCGCTGGACGACTCCTCGCTGGTGCTCGATCAGAAGGGTCAACCGCGCACCGAGATGATCTGGCACTACCCACATGGCATCCAGCAAAGCACCATCCGCACGGGAGATTTCAAGCTCATCAGGAATTACGACACCTCCAAGGTGAAAGACCCGCTCGAACTCTATCGTCTCGTCGATACCAAGGATGGCAAATCGGCGCGTGTGGATATCGAAGAGGCAAAAAACCTCGCCCGGGAAATGCCGGAAAAAGTGGCCG
>JBMTBF010000086.1:0-5880 GCA_049429585.1 Terrimicrobiaceae bacterium
TCGGATGGGTGCGCGAGTGCATGATCTCGCCGGAGTCGATGTGGAGGATGCTCGAAAAGCCCTCGAGCGCCGTGTGGATTTTGTAGGCCCCGAGAGTGAGGGATTTCGGAGGATTGCGCCGCATAGGCGTCACCGGGTTGTCGAGGTCGTCCACCGCGAGGATGGCCCGCTTTTCCTCGTAGAGCGGGAGGAAGCAGTCCTCGAGGATGCTCTGGCGGATTTGCGCCATGAGGCGGTGGTAGAAGAAAATATTGTGTTGGCCGATGAGTTGCCAGCCGAGCGTCTCCTTGCATTTCGTGAGATGGTGCAGGTAGGAGCGGCTGTGGCGGGCACAGGTTGGGCAGGGGCAATCGGGGTCGAGCGGGTCGTTCGAGCTTTTGTAAATGCCGCGACGGAGTTGCAGGAATCCCCGGGAAGTGAATGCCCCGCCGCGCTGGGCGACCTGCGTAGGGATAATGCAATCGAACATATCCACGCCGCGATGGACGGCTTCGAGGATATCGAGCGGTGTTCCAACACCCATGAGGTAGCGGGGTTTATCCTCGGGCAGAAGCGCGGCGGCGAATTCGCAGGTATCCTCGCGCTCGCTTTTGCCCTCGCCGACGGCGAGACCGCCGATTGCGTAGCCGTCGAAAGGCATGGCACACAGTGCCTCGGCACTTGCGCGGCGGAGGTCCAAATGCAGGGCGCCTTGGACAATGGCGAACATGGCTTGCGGCGAATCACCCCGCGCCGCGAGGCTGCGGGCGGCCCAGCGATGGGTGAGTTCCATCGCGGCCCGGGCGGTGGATTCATCCACCGTCGAGGGCACGCATTGGTCGAGGACCATCATGATGTCACTGCCGATGGCGACCTGGGTTTCAATGCTGCGCTCGGGGCTGAGGAGAATTGTGCGTCCGTCGAGGTAGCTTTGAAAAACCGCCCCCTCCTCGGTCATGGAACGCGAGTGGGGCAGGGAGAAAATCTGGAATCCGCCCGAGTCGGTGAGGACGGAGCGTTCCCACCCCATGAACTTGTGGATGCCGCCGACCTGCCGGAAAACCTCGGGTCCTGGACGGAGGAGAAGGTGGTAGGTATTGGCGAGGAGGATTTGGGAACCCGAGTTGTGCAGAAAGTCGGGCGTCTGCGCCTTGACCGTGGCGTGGGTGCCTACGGGCATGAAGAGCGGCGTTCGAACCTCGTTGTGGAGGGTGCGAAAGGTCGCCGCGCGTGCGCGGGAATGACTAGAGCGTGCTTCTAGCCGAAACTGGAGCGAGGTCGTCAGTTGGCCCTTCGGGCTTACTTGACGACGCCGAATTCGGCGCGGCGGTTCTTGGCCCAAGCCGCTTCGTTGCTGGCGGGATCCGCAGGCATTTCGCTGCCGAAGCTCACCGTCTGGATGCGATCGCCAGCAATTCCGGCGTCGATCAAGGCTTGGCGCACGGATTGCGCGCGACGCTCGCCGAGGCCACGATTGTATTCCTGGGTGCCGCGCTCGTCGGTGAAGCCGGCGATGATGAGGCGGTCGGAACCGGCGGAGAGGGATGACGAGACGGCTTGAATCTTGGAGGATTCGGCTGGCTCGACGCTGTAGCTGTCAAAGCTGAAGAAGACCGGTGAGAACTGGCCCTTCTGGACATTCGCGCTCATGAAATTTGCGCCTCCCTCGAAGCGTTCGCCAAGTGGCGTGCTCGTCACGAAATCACCATCAACGCCGGCGAACTGGTCGCCTTTTTCTTTTTTCTTACAAGCGGGGAGGATGGCGATGGAGGCGACGGCGATGAGTACGAGGAATTTTTTCATGCGCGGGAGATTGACGGTTTTTTTGTGAATTTCAAGACGGAGTAAAAAAATAGGCCCGGCCAGGTGTTGCTCGATGCAATCCGGCCGGGCCCTCTAAGGAGAAAATTACTTCATGAGGAGGGCAGCGCGGGCGCGCTTCACCTCGCGGGTAATCTTGCGGTGAATCCGGGCCGACATGCCGGTCACGCGGCGAGGAAGGATTTTTCCGCTCTCAGTGACGAAACGTTTGAGAAGCTCGGGATTCTTGTAATCGATGGCCTCGATGTTGAGGTCGATGCGGCGCCGGGGCATCGAGCGGTTGGCGCGGCGGAAGTTGGTGCGGCGTTGAGGAGTTTTAGGCTGCATGGCGTGTTATTTGATCTCGCGGTGGAGGGTGTGACGGTTGAGGAAGGGGTTGAATTTCTTTTTCTCGAGCCGGTTCGGAGTGCGAGGGCTCTTTTTGTTGCGGGTGGTGATGTAGCGCGAGGCGGGTTTGCCTTCGGCTTTGGCCTCGGTGCACTCGAGGGTGATGTTGTCTTGTGGCATGATCTTATTCCTTGGATTCGCTGGTGGTCTCCTCCTCCTCGCCCTCGGACTCGTCGTCGCTCAGGCCGAAGAGCGAGGTGACCGGTTGGCGGAGGCGGTGGAGACGGTTGTTTTTTTCGAGCTCGGCTTGGCACTCGACTGTGTAGCGCGCGAAGGGCAGGGCCTCAAGGCGGGCGTGGGGGATTTGCTTGCCGGAAATCTCGCAAAGTCCGTAGTTGCCATCCTGGATTTTCTTGAGGGCGGCGTCGATTTCGAAAAGGGAGTCGCGCTCCTGCGATAGGAGGCTGAGCGCGAAGTCGCGGTCATAGGCGTCGCTTCCGGCGTCACCGGTATGCATGCCGAAGGCAGAGGCGTCGCTGCCTTCCGAGCGGGTCCGGAGAGTGTCGCGTCCCACCCCGTTCATCGCGTCAAGGAGTTCGTCCTTGAGGTTGAGGAGACGGGTGTGCTGCTTGGCGAGCCAGCCGTTCAGCTTCACGGGCTTCTCGGCCTTTTTAATCAAGGGAGGGAGTTTTTTTGGGAGGGGTTTGGCGGGCGCCTTGGTTTTGACGGCGGCGACTTTCTTGGCGACTGGCTTGGGTGCCGCCTTTTTCGCTACGGGCTTAATGGGGGCAACCTTCTTGGGAGCTGGCTTTTTAGGAGCCGCTTTCTTGGGGGCGGTTTTTTTGGGAACGACTTTCTTGGGGGCAGGTTTTTTCACCGCAGGCTTTTTAGCCGGGGCGGGTTTCTTTTTCGCAGGCGCAGGCTTGGCCTTGGGGGCAGGTTTTTTTGCTTTGGCGGGAGCCGCCTTTTTGACAACGGCTTTTGCCTTCGCTGGTTTTTTCGCTTTTTTGGCCATGACTGAAATTTAGTGAAAGGGGCGAGATAACTAGCGGAGTAGAACCCGTAGGGCAAGGGGAATTCTCACAGAAAAATCACGACCAGAATCCCGGCTCGGAGAGTCCATCCCGCAGTGCGAATCCAATTCGTCAATACGAGTCTCCGGTGCGCAGTTTCGTTCCACCCTAGCAGCAAAGCGCGGTGCGCGGGGACTTGCAGGATGAATGTCGAGATCCAGACGACCCCCAGAAGCGCGGCGGTGAACAGGAAAAGCGGCGAGTCGAATCCTCTCAGGATCAGCCAGACTAGGGTGAACGCCTCCACGAGCATCGGCGGCGCGACGACAAATCCCGTGCGGTCGCAGTGCTCGCGCTCGATTTCCGCGAAATCCTCATGCGGCAGGCGGGCGAGCATCGGGTAGTGGACGATCTGGACGAACCAGATGATCCCGGTCATCAAAAATGTGGCGACCAAATGCGCCGCAACGATCCAGTCGGTCGGCATGGTGCGCGCTATTTGCCTAGTAGAATCGCGATCGAGCGCTCGCGGACCGCGTAGCTTTTTTGAACATCCAGCGGCTTTTCCTGACCCGGCTCGCAAATGTCCTGAGGCGCGGCGAGGCCGGTATCGGCGAAGCGGTGCCAGAGCATTTTCTTGGGCAGGACAGGCAAGCCAAAGCTCAAAGGTTCGTAATACATGTTCAACACGACATAGATGAAGTGCGGGTCGCCCCCCATCGTCTCATGGTGGCGACCGCAAATCATGAATGCCAGCGTGCGGCTGGAAGGAGACCAGTCGGGATGCCATGGGAGGACGCCGTGCCAGCTGATGTCCGGGTAGCCGCTGCCGATCTGGTCTCTTTCCTCGAAAAAATCGGGCCGGCGCAGGGCGGGGTGGGCCTTGCGGAAGGCGATCATGTTTTTGGTGAAACGGAAAATCTCGCGCCCGTGCGTATCAGGCTCCCAATCCATCCAATTCCATTCGGTGTCGTGGCAATACGCGTTGTTGTTCCCGCGCTGGGTGCGGCCGCATTCGTCGCCCATGTAGATCATCGGAACACCCTGGCTGGTGAGGAGGAGCGCCATGGCGTTTTTCGAGAGTCGCAAGCGGAGCGCAAGAATGTCGGGATCGTCGGTCGCTCCCTCAGCGCCGCAGTTCCAGCTCATATTGTCATTCGAACCGTCCTGATTGTTCTCGCCGTTTTCGAGGTTGTGCTTGCCGTTGTAGGAAAAGAGGTCGCGGAGCGTGAAGCCGTCATGGCAGGTGATGAAATTCACCGAGGCCGTGGGTTTGCGGCCGGCTTCGCGGTAGAGGTCCGGCGAGCCGAGGATGCGCTGGACCATTTCTCCGACCATGCCGGGGTCGCCCTTCAGGAAACGCCGCGCGCAATCGCGGTATTTGCCGTTCCACTCCATCCAGCGCCCATAGCTCGGGAAGTTGCCAACTTGGTAGAGCCCGCCCGCATCCCAGGCTTCGGCGACAAGTTTGCAATCGGCAAGGACCGGGTCGTGCGCGAGCGACTCGAGGAGCGGGGGGTTTGCAAGCGGTTGGCCTTTCGAGTCCCGGCCGAGGATCGAGGCGAGATCGAACCGGAAGCCGTCGATGTGGTAAACGGCGGCCCAGTGGCGGAGGCAGTTGTAGATGAACTCCCGAACGGCAGGGTAGTTGCAGTTCACCGTGTTTCCGCAACCGGAGTAGTTCGTGTTCCTGCCCTTCTCGTCGAGGATATACCAGGTCTTGTTGTCGATCCCACGGAAGGAAAAAACCGGCCCGTTTTCGTTGCCCTCGGCGGTGTGGTTGAAGACCACATCGAGCATGACTTCGATCCCCGCGGTGTGGAGCGAGCGGACCATGTCCTTCATCTCATCGACCTGACGAAAATCCTTCGCCCCCGAAGCAAAGCTGGCCTTCGGCGCGCAGAATCCCACCGTGCTGTAGCCCCAGTAATTGCACAAAACCTCGCCGGTGGTCGGGTTCGTCCGGCTGTTTTCCATCTCGTCGAACTCAAAGACGGGCATCAACTCCACGCAGTTCACGCCAAGCTCGGCGAAGTAAGCCGCTTTTTCGGCGAGGCCTGCGAAGGTGCCGGGGTTTTTCACGGCGGCATTCGGGTGGCGCGTGAAGCCGCGCACATGCATTTCGTAAATGATCAACTCGCTGTCAGGCACACGCGGCGCCTGGTTCGGCTCGATTTGACCCGCGCTGGCGGGGAGGCGCGAACGAAAAACGGGCTTGGTGGAGGAGGGAACGGCCTGCATCCACTCTTCGCGGCCGACAATCTCCCGCGCATAGGGGTCGAGGAGGATTTTCGAGGAGTCGAAATAATGGCCCTCAGCGGGATTCCACGGACCCTCCATCCGGAAGCCGTATTCCAAATCCCCGGGCTCCAGATCATGCACGATCATCGCCCAGACATGGCCGAGCCGGAAGTCGGCGGGAAAAGGGATTTCGGCAACAGGTTTCGGCTTTCCGTGTGCGAACAGGACAAGCGTGCATCCCGTGCCGTGCGCGCTGAAGACGGAAAAATTCACACCAGTCCGCACATGGCTCGCGCCGAAGGGAACCATGTGTCCGCAACTCACGCGATACCCAGCCACCGTGCGCTCTGAAACCTTGGGAACCGTCATAGGCGCGACATCCTATTGGCACTGCGTCAAACGGCAAGATCGAGGTCGGCGGGTGCGATTCGACAAAAAACGAGACGCTGGTTTAGTCTCCCCGCCATGTCGTTCGTCCACCTGCATTGCCACACGGAGT
>JBMTBF010000087.1:0-5855 GCA_049429585.1 Terrimicrobiaceae bacterium
GGGAGTAATACGCGGGGCGTTGTATTGTGTCGGCACGGAAACCTCACGGCCCACAAACATTCGTGTGACTGGTGGCCTCACCGGATCGCCGAGAAAACGATGGTTTCTTCGGATCTCCTCCTCTTCCTCGTCCGGAGTGGGTTTTGGCGTGGGCTTGGGAGTCGGGGAAGCCGTTCCGAGGCTTGCCTTGGGAGTTGGGCTACTCGGGGCTTCGGGGGAGGAAAATCCAACGGACGCTGTGAAAAAAACTCCTGCAAACACGAAGCGCATGATGGTGGGGGAAGCCATTGGTAAAACCATTCACAAACTTCATGCGCTGGTGAAGAGTTTGCAACATCCGGAGTGCGGCGTGGATTGCCGAGGTGATTTTGGTGCTATTGCCCCTTGGCGATCCGCCTAGAGTTTCTGGCTGGCAAGTCGGCTTTTTCAAAACGGGATTGGGCTCGCGCGATATCGTAGGAAACGCGGCGGTGTAGGAGGAGGTGTTGCTCGTAATCGTAGAGCATGTAGCTGGCGCGGGGGTCGTCATCGCGGGGCTGGCCGACGCTGCCGACATTGATGGAATAGCGTTGCGCGGGATCGAGGCGGACAGGTTTTTCAGCGGGCTTCAGGCATCGGCAGGCGAGAGTTTTTGGATTCATTTCCCAGACTCCGGGAACATGGGTGTGGCCGTTGAAGCTGATGAATGTCGACTGGGCGGCAAAATGGGCTTCCGCCGCTCCGGTTTCATCGATGTAGAGGAACTCGGGAGGCTTGTGGAGCGAGGCGTGAGAGAGCGTGACCGGATCCAAATCGGCGGTGATGGGGGTGGATCGCAGCCAGGATTTCTGGGCTTTGGTGAGTTGCTCGTTGGCGAGGTGGATGGGTTGCCGGATCGAGATGTCCCAGTCCTCGTCGGGGATTTTGTCGGCAATCAGTAGCATGGCTTCATGGTTGCCGAGGACTGTCACCGCACAGGTATCCATGATTCGCTGGACGCAGGAGGCGGGTTCGGGGCCGTATCCGACTATGTCGCCGAGGCAGAGCAGGCCTTTGACCGGGAACTGTTCGATGTCGGAAAGAACAGCGGTCAGGGCATCGATGTTGCCGTGGATGTCGCTGAAGATCGCAAAGAAGGAATCGGGTTTTGAGGGCATGGGATTTTATTTGGCTTCTACCGGTCGGTTGAAGGCGATTTCAACGAGCGAGTCTGGAAATGGGCGATCAGTTCCTCAAGGGTAATAGCTCGTCTGGTGATATCGGTGGCCTTCCAATCAAACTCCACGCAGCCGGCCAGGCGGCGTTTGAGCCAGGCGACTTGAGTCCACCACATCTGAAGCGCGATTCCTTGGTTGTGTGTGGTGATGCTCAAAGCGTGTTCGAGTGCTGTCCTGATGACTGGTGTTTTTTGTTGTCTGGCCAAATCGATCAAGCGGGTGAGGGAAGGTTTTTGCAGGATCGGGTGCGTGGCGAATCCCGGTGGGAGGATTCCTAGATCATAGTGGCTGGCTTGAATGATGCGCCACAGATCTAGGAAGGCGCTTTCCACAGTGTGTGACTCGGTTTTCTTAGTAGCGGAAGATTCGTTTATGGGGCGAGAGAGCGGTTGGAGTTTTCGGATTCCTCGAGCCATTGCAGAAACTCTTGGTTTGCTCCTGGGTAGAAACCGCTGAAGCTCGGGATTGGGATACCATCCTGCCGCCCAAAGGTGTCCCGCGCCCAATCTTCACAGTGGATATTGAATTCGATTTTGCTACGGAGTTGTTGCGAGATCGCCTCCGGTCGGATCGCCCCAAGGGCGCGCGTCGCCTCGTTCTTTCTGTCGGTTTCAATCAGCCCCCTGACGAGGTTCAACAGGGGAGTTTCATCCCATGGCCAGATTTGTGCGCAGCTCGCCCAGGCTTGGACGGCTTCGTTGCGGAGCTTGCGGTTGTAGTAGCCATTCCCGAGCAGGAGAGCGGCAGTTCCAGAGCGGCGGTTCGCAGATGGCAGGGCCTCGAATTCCTCTTGGGACAGGCCCGGGTAACTCCGATGAACAAGCCGGGAGAATGCCTCGGGCGACTCTGCAAATTGATTTCTGAATTCGGTGATGAGGGGAGCGAGCAGCGGAATCTCGGGTAGCCTAGAGGGATCGGCATCCGGTGATTTTTTTAAAATCTGAAGAAGGTGGTTGCGGGCGGCCCCGAACCGCCCCTTGTGGGCTTGGAACGCGGCGAAGCTGCCTTGGGAATCCTCCAGCAGATTGGTCACTTTTTCCATGTAGTTGGAGAAGGCCAGAAGGCGTGGCTGCACCTGGTCGTCCTGCCATTTCAAATAGCGGCGGTGGAGTTCGGGATTCAGCGCAGCCGTCAGCGGCGTGGACAGAAAGGTGGAGGCGCAGCGGGGTTTCAAAAGGGTGTGGAACTCGGCGGGGATGTGCTTCAGGTCGGAGTGATCGATCCATCGCTCAGGCTCTGTGGGAGTGTTGTGCTGCACGACATACTTCCAGTCCGGAAAGTAGACGCTGAGCGCTTGCGCCAAGGTGGGTTCGGCGGTTTCGGCGTAGCGCCAGGCTCCCGCGAGTTCCGAGTCGAGAAACGCTTTGCGGAGAATGTCCTCGTCGTTTCGGGGAAGGAATACCAGGGCGATGAGAATATTGGCGAAGGCTTCCTTTTGCAGGCCTATGGAAGAGGCTCGGCAGGCTAGGGTGTAGTAGTCTCCGGCTTCGTTGGGAGTGTCGGTGCGGTCGATAGCCTCCCGGCAGCATTGATAGGCCTCCAACGAACGGCCGGCGTAATTGTAGGCGAGGCTTACGAGTTGGAGGTGCCTCTTCTTGATCCCTGGAGCCACTTTCAGGCGTTCCGCGTATTCGACAGCGAGATCATAGCGTTTGTTTGCCATAGCGGTGGTGACAGCCTCCCAGAGGGTCGATTTGTTCTGGCGGATTTTGAGTTCACGCTCGACAGCTTCGAGGGCCTCGGAATGGAGGCCGAGTTCATTCAAGTGTTCGACTTCGGTTTCTTCGGTATCGGATAGGATGATCATGGTGGGTTGTTGTGTTTGATTTCGGATTGGTGGGTTTTGATCTACAGAGATGCTCCTTCTGCCGCGCGGCGGAGGATTTGATCGCGTAGTTTCCGGGCTGTTTTGAGGCACGGGGTTCCCAGGCTCTGACGCACTCGGCGCTTCGTGTAGTCCGGGAAATGAAGGGTGTAGTGGCACCAGAAGGTGCCGTTGTTGTTCCAGAGGTGGTGGTCCGGGTTGTCCGGTAGAACGCGGATGGATGCAGTGGGTGTTTTTGTCATGGTGTGTCTCCTTTTGGGTTTCGCACCAGGAATCCGGGCCAATAAAAAACCGCCGTTTCCAATCAGGAGCGGCGGTCAATATCTGAACCGTGGAGATTTTTGTTGTTCGGTTCTGTCGAACCGCACATCGCTTGAATTTTCCTCAAGCAAGCCACCGTGGGAGTTTCTCCAATTCCTCGGTAGGCACCCTGCGGCTTTTGACGGCCACAGGAATTCCTGATGTCTGGTTAAATGGTAGCAGTGATTCCGCAACCGGCAACGGGCATTTGTGTCATAGAGAAACCAACGCAGCCTGTTTTCGATTTTCGCGCGAGGAGATCAAAAGTTCTGAATGTAAATCTGAAAAGTGATCGCGTAGGTCAGGAAGTATAGGATCGCCTCGCCGGCCGCCTCGATCTCCGTGAGTGTGGGCTTGTGTGGTCGTCCGCAAGGGAAGGTATCGATGGCTTGATCCTCGATGGCTCGGGGATCCGCCAATCCGACTTCCGCAGGTTCCCAAACAGCGACGGCGTATCCTTTCTCGCGCAGGGTTTGAATGGCGGTGAGTTCGTGGGATGTCATGGGTTGGTTCCTTTCAGGTTCGCAACCGGAATCCGGGCAAAAGCAAAAACCGCCGTCCTTCTCAGGAGCGGCGGTTCTTGAATAAGCCGTGGAGTTTTTATTCAGGCCTTTGAGCCCGCACATCGCCTGGATTTCTCCAGACAAGCCACCGTAGGTTTTCTCCATTCCCCGGATGGCATCCCATGGCGATTTCGCGCCGCAGGAATTCCTGATGCTGAATGATTCAGAGCAGGAAGTGTGCCGGGGACGTTGGGGCGGGAAGGCTTGGAGCTGTAAAAATGAAAACCCAGACCGGGGCTGGATACGCACAGGGCAGTTCCGAGGAAACCTCTAGTAACCGCCAAGGCGTATTGCCAGTTCCTTCCGTTCAGGGCGAGGCATTAGACAATTCCAGTGCTTTGAATGGTCAAGTCCCGTAGGCGCTGCCAGTTTTTCGTTGAGAGACAATTCCGTCATTTCCTTCTCCGGATCTGCGCGTAGATTCCCGCCCCATGTTTGGCAGACTTTCCGACAAGCTTCAGGATGTTTTCAAAAACCTGCGGGGGCAGGGGAGGATCACGGAATCGAATATCGCCGATGCGCTGCGCGAGGTGCGTTTGGCCTTGCTTGACGCCGATGTGAATTTCCAAGTCGCGAAGGATTTCATCGCGCGGGTGAAGGAAAAGGCGCTCGGTGAGGAAGTGCTTCGCAGCGTGACCCCGGGTCAGCAGATCGTCAAAATCTTCCATGAGGAATTGTGCGCGTTGCTCGGTGGCGACTCGGCTCCTCTGGATCTCGAAAAGCCCGGCCGGATTCTGGTTGTGGGCTTGAATGGTGCCGGAAAAACGACCTCGTCGGCGAAGCTGGCGCGGTTGTTGAAATCCCAGGGTCGGTCGCCGATGCTTGTCGCCTGCGACCTCATGCGGCCTGCCGCAATCGACCAACTCGCGGTGCTGGCCGAGCAGATCGGCGTCCCGGTTTTCCGACCCGAGCCCGGCGAAACCGATGTTCTGGCCGTGGCAAAACGCGCAGCCGAGTGGTGTGCGACGACCGGCGGGGATGTGCAAATCTACGACACGGCTGGCCGCCAGGAGATCGACGAGCCGTTGATCGAGGAGCTCAAGCGCCTTCGCGATTTTCTCCAACCCCGCGAGATTCTGCTCGTGGCGGATGCCGCAACGGGCCAGCAGGCGGTGGGTGTGGCCGAGAAATTCCACGCCGCGCTCGGCTTGACGGGTCTTGTTTTAACAAAGCTCGATGGCGATGCCCGCGGCGGCGCGGCGCTGTCGCTACGCTCTGTGACCGGGCGGCCGATCAAGTTCATTGGTGTCGGGGAAAAAATCGACCAGTTCGAGCTGTTCCATCCCGACCGTTTGGCGGGGCGAATTCTCGGGATGGGCGATGTGGTCAGTCTGGTGGAGAAAGCCTCCGAGGCGATCTCCGAGGATGAGGCCCGGCGCATGGAGGAGAAACTGCGGACGGCGAGTTTCGACCTGAACGACTTCTTGCAGCAGTTCAAGATGCTCAAGAAGATGGGCCCTCTCGAAAATATCCTTGGCATGATCCCGGGAATGGATAAGATCAAAGATTCCTCGGTTGACGAAAAGCAACTGAAACGGGTGGAGGCGATTATTCTCTCCATGACTCCGCAGGAGCGCGCGCGTCCGGATATTCTGAACGCCCGCCGCCGCCAGCGGATCGCCCGTGGAAGTGGCGTTCATGTCGGCGAGGTAAACAACTTGATTTTGCGTTTCACACAGATGCGCAAAATGATGAAAAACATGGGGGCCATGAAAAAACTCATGGCTAAAGCCGGTGCGGGCTTTCGAATGTAGGCTTTGCACCCCCAAAAAAATAGACAGAACCAGACCGACAAAGGGTTTTTCCTAAAACAAAATAGAACTATGGCAGTTGCAATCCGACTCCGCCGCGAAGGCGCGAAAAACAATCCGTACTACAGCATCGTTGTGGCCGATCAGCGCAGCCCGCGTGACGGCAAATTCATCGAGATCATCGGCAAATACGACCCCAAAAAAGAGGGTGAAAATTTCT
>JBMTBF010000088.1:0-5825 GCA_049429585.1 Terrimicrobiaceae bacterium
CGATCCCGCCAAAAAAACCGTCCTCATTTACGGACACTACGATGTCCAACCGCCCGAACCGCTCGAGCTGTGGACCACCCCCGCCTTCGAACCGACGATCCGCGACGGGAGGATTTTCGGGCGCGGCTCCTCCGACAACAAAGGCCAAATCCTCGCGCACATTCTCGGAGTCGGCGAGGCCTTGGCGGAAGGCTCGCTTCCGGTAAATGTGATTTTCCTCATCGAGGGCGAAGAGGAGGTCGGCAGCAAGCATCTCGCAGGGTTTTTGGAAAAACACCGCGACGAACTCGCCTGTGACGCCATCGTGATTTCGGACACCGGCATGGCTGTCGATGGCTACCCCACCCTCAGCTACGGCCTGCGCGGCATCGCCACGATGGAAGTTCGCGTGCACGGTCCGGCTCAGGATTTGCACTCTGGCATCTACGGCGGCGCCGTAGCCAATCCCGCCACCGCCGCCGCTCGACTCATCGCGAGCCTGCACGATGCAGAAGGCCGCGTGGCAATTGCTGGATTTTACGATCAGGTGAAACCCCTCGCGGATTGGGAACGCCAAGCCGCCGCCGAGTCCCCGCTCACCGATGCCGATATCGCCCGTGAGGCGGGAGTCGAGGAACTCGCCGGAGAGTCAGGGTATTCCGGCATGGAACGCATCGGCGCCCGCCCCACCGCCGAGATCAACGGCCTCGGTGGCGGCTACCAAGGCGAAGGCAGCAAAACCGTCCTCCCAGCCCACGCCTTCTTCAAAATCTCCTTCCGCCTTGTGCCGGATCAAAAACCCGACGAAATCCTCGCCCTCGCCCGCTGCCATTTCGAAAAACACCGTCCTTCCGGAGTGCGTCTGGAGTTCATCGATGGTCATGGCGGGGAGCCCTTCATGCTCGACCCGAACAGCCCCGATGGCCTCGCCGCCCGGCGCGCCCTCGAAAAAGTCTTCGGCAAAAAACCCGCCCTCATGCGCGAGGGAGGCTCGATTCCGATCCTCACCGATTTCCAGCGAATCCTCGGCCGTCCCGCTCTACTGCTCGCCTTGGCCTCCCCCGACGCCAAAGCCCACGCGCCTGACGAAAATTTCCCGATCGAAAACTTCCTCCTCGGCATCCGGCTCAACAAAGCCGTGCTCCAGGAACTGGCGAGGTTTTGAGGCAGACTAAAACAGCAGGGTCGCGGGAGCCTCGAGGCTCTTGCGGATTTCCGCCAGAAACTCGGCTCCAAGCGCGCCGTCAACGACGCGGTGGTCACCGCTGAGGGCGATCGACATCCTCTGACCGGCGACGATTTGGTCGGCAGGGCCGACGACAGGCTTTTTGACGATGGCTCCGACGGCGAGAATGACGGCTTGAGGCGGGTTAACGATGGCGTAGAAGCTATCAACTCCGTAGGCGCCGAGGTTCGAGACGGTGATGGTGCCGCCGGCATATTCCTCGGGTTTGATCTTTTTGCTGCGGGCGCGGACGGCGAGGTCTTTCACGGCGGCGCTGATTTCACGGAGCGAGAGTTTGTCGGCCTTGCGGACGACAGGCGTGATAAGGCCGTCCTCGACGGCGATGGCGACCGAGAGATTCACATCGGCATATTCGACAACCGAGTCGCCGGCGAAGGCGGCATTAATTTTGGGGTGCTGGGCGGCAGCGCGGGCTGTGGCGAGAAGGACGAAGTCGTTGACCGTGATCTTGGGCGAACCCGCAGCTTCGGCGGCGGCGTTGATTTCCTTGCGAAGCTTGGCCAATGGGGCGGCGTCGACCTCCATCGTGAGATAAAAATGCGGAATCTGGGTTTTGCTGGCGAGCAGGCGTTCCGCGATCGTGCGGCGCATGCCGTTCAGCGGAGTGCGCTTGTCGGCGTCAGAACAGGGCACATCGATTTTGACAACGGCGGGAGCTGCTTGCCCCCCTCGCGAGGAGGTTGGTGCGGAGTCGAGGTCGGCCACGACGATTCGTCCACCAGGGCCGGAACCTTGCAGGCGGGAGAGATCAATGCCGCGCTCGAGGGCAACTTTGCGGGCTAGCGGGGAGGCTTTCACGCGGACGCCATTCGCCGAGGGGCGAGGTGCGGGGCGGGGCGTGGAAGGAGCTCCCGAGGAAATGATTTTGGCGGAAGCTGAGGGTGCGGAAGGAGCTACCGGGGCCTTGGCAGCGGGAGCGGCGGCAGGCTTTTTGGCGGATTCGGTCGAGCCACCATCGAGAGTCGCAATCGGATCACCGACTTTCACGACACCGCCCTCGGGAATCAGGATGTCCGTGAGCGTGCCTTCATCGAAGGCCTCCATTTCCATCGTGGCTTTGTCGGTTTCTACTTCGGCGATGACATCACCGATGGAAATTTTTTCGCCGGGTTTTTTGTGCCATTTGACGAGTGTGCCCTCGAGCATGGTGTCGCTCAACTTGGGCATGGTGATCTGTGTCATGGGAAATCGGGTGTGATTAGAGGATTTGCAGGGTCTTGGCGATAATGCGCTGGGGAGTTGGCAACTGGATCGGCTCCAGCGCGGGGGAGTAAATGGCCGGAGCGTCGAGCGAGCAGACACGCTGAACGGGGGCATCGAGCTCGTCGAAGCATTGCTCCATGATCATGGAGGAGATTTGCGCGGAGACGCCGCAGAAGGGCTTGTTCTCATCCACCAGAACAGCGCGGTGGGTTTTGCAAACCGTGTTGATGATCGCCTCCTCGTCAAGCGGCCGGATCGAGCGGAGGTCGAGAACCTCGGCGTGGATGCCATGCTCGGCGGCGAGGATTTCGGCGGCCTTGAGGGCGGTGATCACGGCGCGTCCGTGGGCGATGAGGGAAACATCGGTACCCTCGCGCTTGATGTCGGCGACACCGAGCGGGATGGTGTATTCCTCCTCGGGAACCTCCCAGCTTTCACCGTAGAGCAGGGTGTTTTCCATGACGCAGACGGGGTCGTTGTCGCGGATGGCGGTTTTCATGAGGCCCTTGGCATCGTAGGCGGTGGCAGGGCAGACGACCTTGAGGCCAGGTGTGTTCGCGATGAAATTTTCAGGAGTATGGGAGTGGGTGGCTCCGACATTGGTGCCGCCATTGGCTGGGCCGCGGATGACGATCGGGCAGTTGATGAGGCCGCCGCTCATGTAGCGGACCTGACCGGCGTTGTTGATGATCTGGTCCCAGGCGACATAGGCGAAGCTCCAGAACATGAGTTCCATGACGGGGCGGATGCCTAGCATCGAGGCGCCGATGCCCATACCGATGAAGCCGGCCTCACTGATCGGGGTGTCGACGACGCGCTTGTCGCCGAAGCGTTCCCAGAGGCCTTCGGTGACTTTGTAGGCTCCGTTGTAGCGAGCGACTTCCTCGCCCATGAGAACGACATTTTCGTCGCGGATGATTTCCTCGGCGAGGGCGTCATTCAGGGCTTTGCGGTAGGTGATGAGTGGCATGGTTTTTTAGAGATCGGTCGGAATTGGACGGATTAGACGGATCGGTCAGATCTTGAGTGGCTGTGGTGCGGACGGAGTGGAGGAATTCTAGTCGCCGAAGAAGTGACGACCGGTTGCGCCTGCCTCGGTTTTGTTGTCCACCTCCCAGTAGACATCCTCGAAGATCGACTCGGGCGCTGGGTTTTCGCTGGCGAGAGCGAACTCGGCGGAGGCGTTGGCCTCCTGCTTGATCTCCTCGTCCATGGCATCCATCGCGGCTTCCGTGGTGACGCCTTCCTCAAGGAGGCGTTTTTTCCAAAGACGGATCGGGTCGTGGTAAGTCTTGTAGCGCTCGATCTCCTCGGCGGAACGGTATTTCTTGGCATTCGCGTCCGCGACCGAGTGGCCGTAGTAGCGGTAAGTATCGACTTCGAGAACGGTTGGGAGAGATTGCTCGTGAGCGCGGCGCATGGCGTTCGCAGTTTTAGCGCGGACTTCGTAAAGATCCTCGCCATTGGCGATGTCCCACACGATGCCGTAACCATCGGCACGCTCGGCGAGGCAATTTCTCATCGCCGAGGAGCGGTCCAGCGTGGTGCCCATCGAGTATTTATTATTTTCGATGATGTAGACGACGGGGAGTTTCCAGAGGGCCGCGAGGTTGAGCGACTCGTGGTAGGCGCCCTGGTTCACTGCGCCGTCTCCCATGAAGCAGAGCGCGCAGCCTTTGAGACCCTTGAATTTCAAGCCGTAGGCGAGGCCAAGACCGAGCGGGGTCTGGCCGCCAACAATGCCGTGACCGCCCCAGTAGTTCTTATCGGGAGCGAAAAAGTGCATCGAACCGCCCTTGCCGCGCGAGCAACCGGTGGCCTTGCCGAGGAGTTCAGCCATGCATTCGTTCATCGACATACCCACGGCGAGCGCGTGACCGTGGTCGCGGTAGGCGGTGATGACATGGTCGTTCTTGCCAAGCAGCGATACCGTTCCCACCGCCACAGCCTCCTGACCGATGTAGAGGTGAAGGAAGCCGCCCATGACTCCCTGGTTGTAGTATTTCAACGAAACCTGCTCGAAGCGCCGGATGCGGAGCATTTCCCGCAGGAAGCCGATTTTTTGTTCCGGTGACAGGCTGGCATTGGCCTCGGCTTTGGAAAAATCAACGGGATCTACGGCAACTTCGTCTTCGGTGGCGCTGGGCATGGTTCGTGAAGTATTGGGCATCGTTTTTGGGATTCGTTGTCGGCTCGACCAACAAAAAACAGGGTGCAATTTCTTTCAGTCGGCGGGCCTTTGGCAATTCCGAAATGAGCGCGAACGAAAATTTATGCGGTTGTTTGAAAAAACTGCCGCCGGGCGCGTGGATTTTTGGTTGGGTTGAAGGGAGGATTCGGCTCCATTGGGGAGCATGAAACGAGTGCTCTTCGTGCAGCATGGAGATGTCGACAAGCCGGGTCTGCTGGCCGGTGTGCTGGAAGAATGCGGGATCGCTTGCGAGGTCTTCCACGCTTGGTGTGGCGGGGATTTTCCAAAGATGGCGAGTTTCGATGGACTCGCGCTGGGAGGCGGCGGGCAGAGCGCCTGGCAGGTCGAGGAATTCCCGTATCTGGAAAAAGAAAGCCACCTCGTGAAGGAGGCGATGGCACTCAACCTGCCGGTTCTCGGTCTCTGCCTCGGCGCCCAGATCATTGCCCGTGCCCTCGGAGCGGAAGTCCGCCGCGCCGCGCAAAAGGAGATCGGTTTTTTCCCGGTCGAACTCCTTCCCACTGGCCGCTCGGACACCATCATCGGCGCGCTCCCGCCTCGCTTTCCCGCCACCCATTGGCACGGCGATGTGTTTGAAATTCCCGCCGGCGCCGTCTGCCTCGGCTCCTCCGCGATGACACCCCACCAGATTCTTCGCTGCGGCCCGAGGACCCTCGGGTTTCAATTCCATCTCGAAATGACGGCCCCTCTTTTCGAGGAATTGGTTTGGGACTCGGAGGATTTTTTCCGTGATGCCGGCCTCTCACCCGAAGCGTTGATCCAGGAAGCCCGCGAGGTTTTGCCCGCGCTCGAACCCGCAGCGAGGGAGGTTTTACGGCGGTGGGCCGCGTTGATTTGAAAAAAATCCCGCCCGCAACCTTGACATCAAGGCATGGCGTCTTAATCTCCGCACCCCGCCTGACAACGGCACACAATTCTTATGGCATTCACTGAAGTTATTCTCACAGCAAACATTCCCGCCCTCGGCGCCGAAGCCGACATCGTGAAAGTCCGCCGCGGCTACGCACGCAACTTTCTCCTTCCCCACGGGAAGGCCCTCGAAATCACCTCGGGTTCGCTTCGCCAAATCAACCACCTCAAAGCCAAACGCGCCGAGCGCGAGGCCCTCGAGATGCCCGCTGCCGAGGAACTCGCCTCGAAAATCAACAAACTCTCTCCCGTCTTCACTCTTGACGCCGGAGAGAC
>JBMTBF010000089.1:0-5752 GCA_049429585.1 Terrimicrobiaceae bacterium
TGGTGATGCAACCCGCGAAGCCGGTGTCCTTGGCGTCGTTCTGTTCGAAGGTGGCAGTCTTGAGGCACAGGCCGAGGACAGGGATGTTCTTGAGAGCGGGGTGCGAACGGGCCGTAGTCAAAAATTTGAGCCCGGCCTTGTTCGGGAAGGCGAGGCTGACGAGAACGATGTCGGGGGTGTCCTCGGCGGCGATGTTTGCAGCGACATGGCCTTGGGCGGCATCGGGGCTGGCTGCACCAACGACCTTCCAGCCGCGCTTGGCGACGGCTTTTTGAATCGAGTCGATGATGGCAGGGTGCTCATCCACGACGAGAATCTTGATCGCGTCCGTGACGACGCGGGGTTTTTTATTCGCCACTGGAGCGGCGGGAGCAGCCGCAGGAGCGGGAGCGCCGGACTTTGGCTTGAGGGTTACGATGCGGCTCACGCGGTCGATCACCGCGCCTTCCACGAAGGGCTTCACGATGTAGTCGCGCACGCCCATTTTGGCGATTTTGAGCACATTCTCCTTACCGGCCTCGGCGGTGAGCATGATGACCGGGATGTCTTTCAGCGAGGGCGTGGCTTTGAGTTTGGTGAGGCACTCGATGCCATCCATCACGGGCATGGTCACATCAAGAAGAATGACATCGGGCTTTTCGCGTTCCGCGGCCTCGAGTCCCTCGGCGCCGTTGCTGGCAAAGACCATTTGGACATCGTGCGGCGCGAAGGCCTTGTTGATAAGGGTGTGGATCATTCTGCTGTCATCCACGCTGAGAATTTTGGGTGCGCTCATGGCTGGTGTGTTTAGTTTTCTAGGACTGCGAAGACATGAAGGATGAGGGGGTCCGGACAGCCTTCGACGGCGAAAGAGTTGGTGACGCTGATGGTGGCGGATTTTGCGGAAATGGTGATCTTGTCGCCACGAACGACGCTGGGAATCGTGAGGGTGCAGTTGTAGCCGCGGTCGCAGAGCATCGATTTCAGGTTTCCGGTGAACATGTTCGTCAGCTCGGCCACGACATCGTTCACATCCTGCTCGCCGGCAGCCCCGAATATTTTTTCGGCAACCAATTGGCCGAGCTCCGGGCTGAAGGCCGTGTAGACAACGCCGTGCACGCGGCCGCTGAGACCGATCGAGCCAGAGATCCCCTTGAGAACGGAAGGCTGGGGCGCAGCCGGATTGCCCTTACCTATTACGGAAGAGAGCCCGGCCATGGTGCTCAAAACCTCGGGGACAAAATGATTGATCACCTCAAGGAACATCGCGCTGTCGGGTTTGGAATTGCTCATTGGAATGTAGGGATTGGGCTCTGGGCGAATGCGGAGCAAATGGCCCGCTCCGATGCCATGGAGAAATCTGAGGACGCGGTGTATAAAGCAGAGCCCTCCCGCCGGGCAAACAATTTGACAACCGGAGAAACCTGCGGGCGGAAAAAAAGCCAGTATGGTCTGGAAAGGGGAAATTGTTCTAGGGTGCCGGGAGATGCCCAGCCTGACCCATCCCACAGCCATTCTGGCAAGCGGAGTGCCGCCGATGTTTTCGCTTTTGGCGCTCATGTTCGTTGGCGTCGTGGCGGTTTCCCTTGTTCTCTTGAAGCTCCGCCAGTCGCTGTTGGTGGCTTATTTTTTGTGCGGGCTGGCGATCTCGAATTCCGGCCTTCTCGAAGTTGTCGCCGGCGTCGAGGCGCGGGAGGCGGTGAGCACGATGTCCGAGGTGGGCGTGATGCTTCTGCTCTTCGTGCTCGGAATGGAATTCTCCCTCGGCGAGTTGAAGCATCTGCGGCGCTACGCCTTCGTCGGGGGAACGGCGCAGGTTTTTATCACCATGGCGGCGGCGGGTGCGGCGTCCCACTGGCTTCTGGGGCTGGATTGGGCGTTATCGATGGTGGTCGCGGTCGCCTGCGCGCTGAGTTCCACGGCGATCAGCGTGAAGCTCTACAACGACATGGGCGTCACAGCGAGTTCCGGCGCGCGGCTCGCGCTCGGCGTGGCGATATTCCAGGATATTTTCATCATCGTTTTTCTCGTCTTGATGCCCGCTCTCCTGCCTGGAGGCGCCACCGGGGCGATGGGACCGATGCTCGCCACCACGCTAGGGAAAGGGGCTGCGTTCGTCGGAATCGCCATTCTGCTGGCCCGCTTCGTGATTCCCCGATTGCTCCATGCCGTTGCGGCGACGCGAAGCAGGGAGCTTTTCACCCTCACCGTTGTGGGACTTTGCGTGGGCGTAGCCTACCTCGCCGCGTTGATGGACTTGAGCCTCGTGCTGGGAGCGTTCGTGGCGGGACTCGCCGTGAGCGAGTGCATTTACAAGCACCGCATCCTTTCCGACATCGCACCGCTGAAGGATTTGTTCCTGACGATATTTTTCGTGTCGGTCGGGCTGGGGATCGACCTCGCAGCCGCTGTGGAGGAATGGCAACTCATCCTCGCGGTGGCGGGCGGATTGATCCTCGGCAAATCCCTTCTCGTGGCCCTCATCGCCCGCCTCATGTCGTTGAGCTGGCGCGCGGCGGTTTATGCGGCGATCGGCCTCGGGAGTGCGGGCGAGTTCTCGCTCGTCCTACTCGCCAAAACCTCGGAGACCGGGTCCTGGCCAACCGGCACGAGTCAAGCCCTGCTCGCCGCCATGGCCCTCTCGATGGCCGCCGTTCCACTTGTCATGCGATTCGCCAAGCCTCTCGGGGAATGGCTGGAAACCCGTGCGCGTCAACGGCGCGGAGCGTCATCCGTTCCGACCACGACCTCCGCCAAGGTGAAGGAAATGGAAAACCATGCGATCATCTGCGGCTACGGACCGGTCGGCCGCGCGCTGGCATCCTCCCTCGCCGACCATGGCATTCCCTCCCTCGTCATCGATCTGAACGCCGACACGATCCACCAACTTCAGCACGATGGTCAGCCCGCGCTCTTCGCGGATGCCCGCCAGCAGGAGGTCTGGGACCTCGCGGGAATCCAGCGCGCACGGCTCGTGGCTTTCACTTTTCCCGCCACGCCGGAGATCGCCGCCGCGCTTCAATTCGCCCGCGAGAGGAATCCCTCCATCGCCATCCTCGCCCGCACCAAATTCAGCAACGAGGCCGACAAACTCACCGCGCTCGGTGCCGATCTCGTGATCCTCGACGAAGCCGAGAGCGGCCGCGCCGTCGTCCGCGAAGCCCTCGGCGCGTTCAATATCGCGCAGGACGAATAGAGGGCGGTTGCGCAATCCCCGCTCCGGCGGAATACTCATCAGCTTATGGTTTTTGAACTCGAGTCGAGCTACGGACCGCGCGGCGATCAGAAGCAGGCGATTTCCAATCTGGTTCGCTCGATTTCGGCTGGAAACCGCCATCAGACACTGCTCGGGGTGACGGGGTCGGGTAAAACCTTCACGGTGGCGAATGTGATCCGCGACATCGGCCGGCCGACTTTGATCATGTCGCACAACAAAACGCTCGCTGCGCAGCTTTACAGCGAGTTCAAGCAGTTCTTCCCGCGCAACGCGGTCGAGTATTTCGTCAGCTACTTCGACTACTACCAACCGGAGGCCTACATCCCGAGGTCGGACACCTACATCGAGAAGGATTCCTCGATCAACGAGGAGATCGAGCGCCTGCGCCTCTCGGCGGTGAGTTCACTGCTCACACGCCGTGACACGATCATCGTGGCGAGCGTCTCGTGCATCTACGGCCTGGCATCGCCCGAGGATTTCCTGCAAATGCTCTGCACCATCCGGCCGGGACAGCAAATGTCGCGCGAGGCGTTTCTCGCGAAGATCGTCGAGATGCTCTACGAGCGGAACGACATTGCGTTCGGCCGGGGAAAATTCCGCGTCCGCGGCGATGTGGTGGAGGTCCACCCGGCCCAAAACGAGGACGAGGCGATCCGCGTCGAGTTTTTCGGAGACGAGATCGAGCGCATCAGCGAGTTCGATCCGCTGACGGGAAAAGTCAGCGCCACCCTCGCGACATTCACTCTTTTTCCAGCGAAACAATTCGTGACTCCGCATGACAAACTGCGGACCGCCATCGCGGCGATCCGCGGGGAATTGGATGCGCGGGTGGCGGAGTTCGAGCGGGAGGGGAAGCTCATCGAGGCTCAGCGCATCAAGATGCGGACCGAGTTCGATCTCGAGATGATGCAGGAGATGGGGTTTTGCAACGGCATCGAGAACTACTCGCGCCACCTCACCGGCCGTCCGCCGGGCTCGCGCCCGTACACGCTCATGGACTTTTTGCCGAAAGACCACCTGCTCGTTATCGACGAATCCCACGCCACCGTGCCGCAAATCGGCGGGATGTATGCCGGCGACCGCTCGCGCAAGAGCGTGCTGGTGGATTACGGGTTCCGTCTTCCCAGCGCGCTAGACAACCGGCCGCTGAACTTCGGCGAGTTCATGGAGGTGACGAACCAGCTCGTCTATGTGAGCGCCACACCGGGGGGCTTCGAACTCAACAACAGCATCGCCGGGAATGCGACCTGGATTCCGAATCCGGAGAACAAATTCGGCGAAGGCGGGCGGGCGAACGACATGCGGCGTTTCATGACGGCGAAGGCCGAGGAGATTGATGTTTCCAAGCCCGGCGCGCCGTTGATCGCGCAGCAGATCATCCGGCCCACGGGGTTGCTGGATCCCAAAATCATCGTTCGACCGCTGAAAGCGCAAATCGATGAAACGATCGAGCTGTGCCGCCGCCGGATCGAGGCGGCCGAGAGGGTTTTGATCACCACTCTCACCAAGAAAACCGCCGAGGATTTGGCGGACTACCTGCGGGAGATCGGGCTGAAGGTCCGCTACCTGCACAGCGACATCGACACCATCGAGCGCGTGGAAATTTTAAGGAACCTCCGCGCCGGCGAGTGCGATGTTTTGGTCGGCATCAATCTTCTCCGCGAAGGCCTCGACCTGCCCGAAGTCTCCCTGGTTTGCATCCTAGACGCCGACAAGGAAGGCTACCTGCGCAGCCAGACGAGCTTGATCCAGACCGCCGGTCGCGCCGCGCGTCATGTGAACGGCGAGGTTGTGCTTTTCGCCGACATGGTGACGGGGAGCATGAAGGCGCTGATCGATATTTCCGCCTACCGTCGGCGGCGTCAGGAGGAACACAACGCCGCCCATGGAATCACTCCCCGCAGTGTGGTTCGAGCGGTGCAGGAGAGCCTGCATGTGATTGTGAAAGGCTCTGCCGACGAGCAAGGCAAGATGCAGGAGAATGGTTCATCCTTTGATGTCGCCGAGTTGATCCACGAACTGGAACGCGACATGGCCGAGGCCGCCGGGCGGCTCGAATACGAACGCGCCGCCCTGCTCCGCGACCAGATCAACGAACTCAAGTCCGGCACCTCCCCCTCCTCCCTCCCCGCCCGTCGCAAGGTGGCCTACAAAAAACCCAGCCGCAAAAAACGCGGCTGAAAATCCGGCTTGCATCGCACAAGCCGCACCCTAGATTGGCTCTCCCTCGCTCGGGTGGTGAAATGGCAGACACGTGCGTTTGAGGGGCGCATGCCGCAAGGCATGGGGGTTCAAGTCCCCCCCCGAGCAGTTTTTCCCCCATTTGTATGTGACCTTTCCGGTCAATTTTTCCCAACAAGAGCGGACGGGTTGTAAAACCCCACCGATCCTGCCAAGCATTCCGGTCAATGGTGCGACAACTCGGCCAAACGACTTTGGGGATCGTGCGCGATACCGGCGACTTCACGCTGTTTTGCGGACGCGCCTTTTTGTCGCTGCCGAAAACCCGCCGCACAGCAGGACCGCCGCACAAATCATCCCCGTGAGCGTGAAGAC
>JBMTBF010000090.1:0-5744 GCA_049429585.1 Terrimicrobiaceae bacterium
GCTTACCGCGGAGTTCTTCGGTGCGGAGAAGAACGCGCTGGCGCATGATTTTGCCCGATTTGAACTTGACCGTTGCGCGGGCCGGAATGACCACATCGTGTTCGGGTTTGTTGGGGTTGCGGCCGACGCGGGATTTGGTGAGTCGGACTTCGAAAACACCGAAGTTGCGGAGTTCGACATCGCGACCAGTAGCAAGAGCGTCGGTGATGCCGTCCAGCGTGAGTTGAATCACGCTGAAAACTTCTTGCTGGGTGAGTCCTGTCTGTTTGCTGATCTGCATTACCAGATCCCGTTTGGTGAGGTTAGCCATATGAGTGTGATGATTAGTTGGTTTTAATAAGGGGGCGGATTGATTACCAACTGCCTGCGAGCGCATCAACCCGATTTCGGAAAAAAATTTTCCGCAATCGGAAAGGGCTTGATTTTATTTTGGATGTTGCGGGGCCAGGGTGCCATCGATGTTCACATGGACCGGCGTGCCGACCGGCGCCGAAACCTTGGAATCCATTTCGATCAAAGCGCGGCCGGTTTCCGAGATGTCAACAATCATTGCGCCCTTTGTCTCGTTGGCGGAGATCGAAACCACGGCGCGTTGGCCTTTTTGGAGATTCGATTTTCCGGAGAAAACCGCTTCTACCTGAGAGGGAGAAACCAGTGTTGCCTTGTTCGCAAAGGGGTGGGTGCGTGTGTAGTTCCAGACTGTTGCCAAAAAAGCGGCGAGACAGATGAGGATCAGGCCGATGGCGACCGATCGGCCGTTGCGGCGTTTCGGTTTAGTTTCCATGGATGGGCGGTCGGGCCTCGATGGCGCGTTCGAAATCGGCTAGGCAGGCGGCGATGCCACGCGGGTCGCGGAGGAGGGAGGTTCCGACAAGGGCGGCATTGAATTTCGCCGAAACGGTCGAGATGGTCTCCGGCGCAAGGCCGCTCTCCGCGATGCGGAGGCATCCGGCGGGGAGATGCTCGACGAGATCGAAGACGGACATTTCGAGGCTGAAGTCTTTTTGCGAGGAACCTGTCGCGCCGACGAAGCCCGAGGTGGTTTTGAACTTCCGGCTGTTGATGCCGACGACGCGCGCGGATTTCGGGAGCAAGGCGATTTCCTCGACCGTGTGGATTTCAAAAAGCGCCTCCATTCCGAGTTCGCGGGCGAGTTGGTGGAAGTCGCGGAGTTGGACGGCGTCGAGGACATTCGCCATGAGAAGAATCGCATCCGCACCGTGCGCGCGGGCTTCGAGGATTTGGTATTCGTCGATGAAAAAATCCTTCCGCAACACGGGCTGGGGGAGCGTGGCGCGGATTCTGGTCAAATCCTCGATTCCCATGCCGAAGTGGGTGCGGTTCGTCAAAATCGATACGGCCCGCACATGGCCAGATGCGGCGTAGGTCGCAGCGGCGGCATTCACATTGTCCTCGCGCATCGGGCCGACGCTCGGCGAGCAGCGTTTGATTTCGGCGATCAACCCAAATCCTCCCCGGCCAAGCGCCGCAGCGAAATCCCGAGCGGGGGGTGCGTCGGCGAGGCGGGCGCGGATTTCGTTAGGCGGAACGGCGTGCTTGGCGGCATCGACTTCCACGCGCACATCGGCCAAAATCTCGTCGAGGATCGTTTTCAAGGCTTGGGATAACTGCCGAGGATTTTCACCCCGCTGCAAACTCCCGCAAGCTCGGTGAGGAGGCTGGTTTTTTCGAAATCCTCGCGGTGCCCGTCTGCCTCAACGAAAAACGAGGTTCCATCTGACTCGCCAGACGCCGAGCGGTTCGCGAAGTGGACAAGGTTGACGCCAAGGTGGCGGAACGGCTCGAGCGCGGAGACGAGCGCGCCCGTTTTGTTCTCGATGCGGAGCATGATCATCGTGCGGTCGGCACCCGAGGGTTTGCTGGGCTGACGGCTGAGAACGAGGAAGCGGGCTCCGGCGGAGGTGGCGATTTCGGCGCAGATGTGAAGGTCGGTTGCAGCGAGGCTGTCGAGGGTGGGGGAGGTGTAGCCATGACCCGGCTCCTCGAGGGGGACGACGCCGCAATCGGCGTGTTGGGCGGAAGTCTCGGAAAAAACCTGTGTCACCGAGTCGCAGGGGCGGTAGCGAACACTCGAGCCGAAACGCCCGAGAGCGGCCTGGTGGGCTGGACTGCCGGCCGGTCCGAAGCACGCGATGGCGATGTCTTTTTCCAAAGCGAGCGAGGCGGACATGATCTCGCGGTAGATAGCGCGGATCGACTCGGGGCGAAGCGGGCCTTGGCTGCGCTCGACGAGGCTTCGCAGCAATTTCGTCTCGCGGTCGGGTGCGTAGACCGGCAGTGAGGCGCGGTTTTTGATCACGCCGATTTCCTTGGCGAGCGTGGCGCGCTCGTTCAGGAGCCGAAGAAGCTCGGTGTCGAGGGCGTCGATCTGATTCCGGAGGGTGTCGAGGTCGCTCATTAAGGAGTTTTAAGAATTAAGTTTTAAGAGGCGGTGCTTGGGTCGTTGGTCGATGAGGGGGCGGAGTCTGGATCGGATGCCGAAGGGGTTTCTGTGGCTTCCTCGGGAACAGGTTCGGTGGGGTTTTCCACAGGGGTTTCGCCGGGCGTTTCCGGAGCGCTTTGCTTCGCTGGATCGCCGGGTGGCTCGGCTTTCGGGAGGGGGATTTTGCGGAGTTCCGAGGCGTTTGGGAGGTCATCGAGATTCTTCAATCCGAAGTGCTCCATGAAAAATTGCGAGGTCTCGTAAAGAAGTGGGCGGCCAGCGATGTCGGAGCGGCCTGCAATGCGAACGAGGTTTCTATCGAGAAGCGTCTGCATCACCCCATCGACCGCGACGCCACGCACGGCCTCGATGTCGGCGCGGGTGATCGGCTGGCGGTAGGCGATGATGGCGAGGGTTTCCATAGCCGGGGCGCTGAGGCGGGCCTGGCGGTTCTCGGGGAAAAGCTGGCGCAGCCACGGCGCGAAATCGGCTTTTGTAACCAACTGCCAGCCCGCCGCGCTCTCGCGGACCTCGAAGGCCCGGCCGGTCTGAATGAATTCGTTTTCAAGTTGCTCGATGGCGTCCTGGAGTTGCGCGGATTTCACCTTGGCGAAGCAGGCAATCGACGGGTCCTCTTTGGCAGCCTCGGCGGCGCCTTTCAGGAAGTTCGAGAGCTCCTTGGCGGAAACCGGTTTTTGCGAGGCGAAGAGGATGGCTTCGACGATGCGGTGGAGCGGGAACGCTGGTTCGGGGGAGGTTGAGGACTCGCTGGCTTCAGCGGAATCGAGAGGTTCCTGGTTATCGGGTTGTTCGGTGGTTTCTTCGCTCATGAGAAATAAGGTTTGGGATCGCTGATGCGGTCGATCCAAATCTCGCCGAAGTGCCCCTCTTGGCGAACCCGTAGCTGCTTGAGGCGGATGAGTTCGAGCATGGCGAGAAATGTCACAACGATCTCGGTGCGGCTGGCGGCATCGGCGAAGAGTTCCTCGAACTTCAGCGGAATGCCCGGCTGCGCGATCCGGAGGACATGGTCCATCTTGTCGGAGACGGAGAAGTTTTCGGCGAAAATCTCGCGCAGGTCCTCCTTCTTGGAATCGATGCGCTTGAGGATTTTCTGGAAGGCATGGATGAGATCGAAGATGCCGACCTCCTCGACGAGCAGATTTTCCGCGGGCGGAAGGTCGGGTGTGGCGGGCATGCGCGCGAAGAGGTTTTGCTGCATCGCCTCGTGGTCGCGGAGCTTCGCGGCGGCCTCCTTGAATTTCTTGTACTCGATGAGTTGTCGGATGAGTTCGAAGCGGGGATCATCCTCTTCGGCGTCCTCCTCCGCCATCTGCTGATCGGCGGGCAGGAGGGTGCGGCTCTTGATGTAAAGCAAGTTCGCCGCCATCACGATAAACTCGCCGGCGAGGTCGATATTCAGAACCTGGAACGCCTCGAGATAGGCGAGGTATTGCTTGGTGATCCGCTCGATCGAGATGTCATAGATATCCACCTCGTCGCGCTTGATGAGGTAGAGCAGCAAATCGAGCGGTCCCTCGAAGACCTCGAGCTTGACCTTATAGTCGTCCACCGGGCGTCAACGCCGCTTGTAGCCGCGTTTTTCCGCTTCGCGCTCCTGTTGCGTGCGGTGCTTTTTGAGTTCCTTGTGCTTGGTTTTGAGCTTGCTGATTTGTCGGGAGAGTTTGTCCACGACCTTGTCGATCGCGGAGTAGAGGTCGGCTTCGGCGTCTTCGGCATGGAGGTCGGGGCCGGGGAGGGCGAGGTGGACCTTCACATGGTAGGGTTTTTTTCGATCGTGGTTGTGAAGAAGAACGATGTGGGCCCCGAGGATGGCTTCGCCATGACCTTCGAGGTGGCTCACTTTTTCGGCCACAAATTCATGGATGGCGCCGGTGAGAGTCAGGTTTCGCGGAGTGATGTGGATTTGCATGAGCCGATTGTTTTAAAGAGGCCGAGGGCCGTTTCCAGCAAAAATCCTTCAAGGATCATTCACAGAGGCCGTACCCACCTCCAACAAATCGAGAAGCGCGGGATATACGAGATGGGTGTTCGCCCCGGGCTGGGCAGGGTCGATCATATCGTGGGGGATTCCGGGTTCGGTGGGAAATTCGTAGGCGAGGAGTTGAGCCGGGCCGGTTTGTTTCGAAAGGGTTTCGAGGATCGAACGGGTCGTTGCGTTGTTGGCAGCGGTGTCGGAGGCGGTCGTAATAAAAATCAAACGGCGGCACCGGGAAGGCTTTGCGGCAAGGTTCGCACGCACATTGCGGGAAAGTTGGACGCTGTCGGCCATGCACCGCGTGCCGAAGCGTGGATAGGCATGTGGCGGTCCGGGTAGAGCTTCCTTTTTCTCCGGGTCCCACCAGACATAGAAATTCGGGAGCTTGGAAAACATCGCGCCGGCGAGATCGACCAGAGGCGTCGGCAGGCCGTGAACGCTGAAGAACGGTGCGATGATCGCGGCCTCGTCGATTCCATTCCGGTTTTGAGCCATCCAAGCGACAGCGACCGCGCTTCCCGAGAGGCCGACGATCGTTACACGGTTGCCGAGGCCTGCAGCGATATCCAGACCCGCTGCGGCCTGGTCGATCAAGTCCTGCGCGGTTTGCAGGCCCTGGTCGCCGTTGAGCCGGTCCCGGAAGCCGGCCAACCGCGCGCGGGGAATGACGACATTGTATCCGGCGGCGTGGAGTTGCGACCCGAATTCCGCGAATTGCTCGGGGCAGTTCGTCAACCCATGCAAAAGCACAAAGGCGCGGTCGGTTTTGCGCCCTTGGATGTATTGGTGTGTCTTGATGTAGGTAAAGTAAATATTCCGGTGATCGCTCAATTGAACCGCTTCTATTTTTTTAAAATTGTTCCCTTAATCGGAAAATGGCTGATGCCGGGACAGGAGATGTTTGATTATCTGCCTCATTCATCGATAAATTATCCTGACCAGAAAAAACTAAAAAAAATCCTCCTAGAAGAGGGCTTTCAAAAAGTTGATGTTTATGATTTTGTTTTTGGTGCATCCACAATACATGTAGCGCAAAAGCCTGCGAGTTCTTGATGCATCAAATGATTATAATCGAATAAAAATAAAATACTCCTTTAAATCAATAACTTATTAAAAGATTAAAATATCAAATTTCGTCAATTTTATTTTAGAATCAAATGCTCGCCTCCCCTCAAACACTTGACCCAAAAGCACCATCTACTTTAAGTAAAGCGATAGAAGATCTCCTGGAGCAGTTGGATCAATTAGGAAAAGGAAAACTCGGTACCGCATTGACTGGTGAAGGAATCATCCGGTGAGCGA
>JBMTBF010000091.1:0-5718 GCA_049429585.1 Terrimicrobiaceae bacterium
CATGCCGCGACCTGATGCTCCGGAACTCCCCCTCGTGCTGGCCAAGCCGCCTCTCGCCCGGCGAGGTCGGCGTTCCCGCGAGCGCTCTCGGCCGCCGGTGGCCCGCATGCTGCGAATCCATGAGTTGATCCAGGATGGCGGCCACCCGAATTGCTTCTCGCTCGCCGCCGAGTTTGAGGTCTCGCCGAAAACCATCCAGCGCGACATCGATTTCATGCGCGACCAACTCCGCCTGCCGCTGGAATACAGCGCGCTGAACCGCGGTTTTTACTACACGCGCAAGGTTTCGTCGTTCCCACGAATCGCCATGACCGAGGGCGAGATCGTCGCCCTGCTCGTGGCCCAAAAAGCCCTCGAGCAATACAAGGGCTCGGTTTTCGAAAAACCGCTCCAGGCCGCGTTCGACAAAATGACGAGCCAACTCGAGGACGAGGGCACTTTTTCATTCAAGGAACTCTCGCAGGCGATTTCCTTCCGGCCGGTCGGCTTCGCGATCCAGGCGTTGAAGGTTTTTGAAACCCTCTCGCAAGCCCTCCTGCACGGGCGCGTCGTGGAGTTCGACTACCACAAACTCCAAAGCACAAAATCCGAGCGCCGCCGCATCGAGCCCTACCACCTCGGTTGCATCGACAACCAGTGGTATCTGATCGGCAACGACCTCGTGCGTCGAAAAATTCGCACATTCTCCCTTGCCCGCCTGAGCCGCCCCCGAATGATGAAGCAAATGTTCACGCGCCCAGCCGATTTCTCGGTCGCCAAAATGATGTCGGAGAGCTTCTCGGCTTTTGAAACGCCAAAGCCCTCGCGTGTGATCATCCGCCTCGATCCATTCGCTGCGCGCCTTGCCGCCGAGCGCGTCTGGCACAAATCCCAACGCATCAAATCCCTCCCCGGCGGCGCGGCCGAGCTGACCCTCGAAGTCGGCCTCGCGCCCGATCTCGAAAATTGGATTCTCGGCTGGGGCAACCACGCGAAGGTCCTCGAGCCGCACTCGCTCTGCGAGCGGATCGCCGCGATCGCCCGCTCCATGGCCCTCCAATACTCCGTGTAATTCATGCCCCGGATTTTTTGCCTCCTCGCCTTGGCACTTTTCATGACGGCCGGGCTCTCCCGCGCCCGCGAGTTTTCCGTTGTCACCTACAATGTCGAAAACCTCTTCGACGCCGATGGCATCTCGAATTACGGCGAGTATGTCCCCGGCGAATACACCCCGAAGCACCTTCTCGCCAAACTCCAAAATATCGCCCGCATTCTGGCTAAAGCCGATCCGCCGCATGGCCCGGATGTGATCGTTTTCAACGAAATCGAAATCGATCAGTCCCCCGAGACAACGGTGAGCGACTATTCGGCGTGGCTCGAATCCACCAAGGAAAAACCCCTCGCCAGCCTCCTCTCGGAAAAACGCCTCGCACCCGAGTTCGCCGGAATCCCCGCCGAGGCTTGGCTCCTCAAAGCCTGCGAAGAAGTCGGCCTCAAAGGCTACCATGTCGTGATCACCTCCGAGAAAAGCGGCGATGCCTACACCGGAGGCCGCCCGCGCACGGTGCGGAATGTCATTTTCTCCCGCTTCCCGGTTCTTTCTTCAAAGTCCCACCACTCGGCAACCGCCCGCGACCTCCTCGAGGCCCGCCTCGATGTCGATGGCCGCCCGCTCACCATCTTTGCCAACCACTGGAAATCCGGCGCCAGCGATCCAAAAAGCGAATCTGCTCGGGTCACGAACGCCAAAATCCTCCGCGACCGAATCGATGAAATCCTCCGCGAAAATCCCCTCGCCGACATCATCGTGGCCGGCGACCTCAACTCCCACTACAACCAAAACCAACGCTACCCCGAGCTGAAAAAAACCGGGGTCATCGATGTGCTCGGCACCCAAGGCAGCGAGCCAGCCCTCGTCTCCGGCCAGCGTGACCTCTACGACCTGTGGTTCGAGCTCCCGCCGAAAGAACGCCGCAGCGATATCTATCGCGACGAGTGGGGCACCCTCATGCACCTCATCGTCTCCCGCGGGCTCTACGACAACTCCAACCTGCAGTATGTGGACAACAGCTTTCGCGTCCTCAGCTTCCCTGGCTTGAACACCGATGTCTTCGGACGCCCGCTCCGTTGGTTCCGAGGCGCGCGGCCCGGCGGCTTCTCCGATCACTTCCCCATCATGGCCAAATTCCGCACCGTGGATTCCGAATCCAAGAACACCTGGATGGCCCTCGAAAACCCCAGCACCACCGAGCAAGGCGATGCCGAACCGCTCCTCCTCACCACCTCCGCCGAGCTTTTCAAAAACGCCATCGATCCCACGAAAAAACCCGAGATCGATTATCGCGATGCCTCCTACGAAGGCCGGGTGTTTTTCATCAACGCCCCAGCCAAAGTCGACAACCGCGGCCAGATCACCGTGAGCGTCAACGGTCAGGATTTCGGCGTCTACGCCCACAACACAAAACTCTTCAAGCGCCTCCGCGAACTCGCCGAGTCGACCAACCAACTTCACTTCTACGGAGCCCTCGGCACCTACAAGGGCCAATGGCAATTTGTTCTCTATGGTGCCGACTGGATCGCCAGCCAACCCTCGTCCCTCCACCGGAAATCCTCCCCGTTCGAGCACATCGCCAGACTCTGAGTCGGCACGGTTTCTTTTTTTAGTCGATTGCGTGGTTGACGCCCGGCGACCCCCGCCGATAGGTTACGCGGCTCACGCAAAAAAGCGTCAATACAACCATTTCAAATCATTCCATGGAAACCGCGTCCCGACTCCAACAACTCACGCCCTCCCTCACCCTCGCCATCGACAGCAAAGCCAAAGCCATGCTCGCCGAAGGCATCGAAGTTTTCGGTTTTGGAGCCGGCGAGCCGGACATGGACACCCCCGAGCACATCAAGGCCGCTGCGATCAAGGCGCTCCAAGAGGGCCGCACCAAATACACCCCCAGCGCCGGCATTCCCGAACTCCGCCAGGCGATTTCCCAAAAGTTTCTTAAAGACAACGGCCTCGATTACAAATCCAGCCAAGTCATCGTAAGCAACGGCGCCAAGCAATCCTGCTTCAACGCCATCGCCGCCGTGGTCAACGAAGGCGACGAAGTCATCATCCCAGCCCCCTATTGGCTCAGCTACCCCGAGATGGTTCGCATCGTCGGCGGCGAGCCGGTTTTCGTCCAAACCCGCGAGGAGAACAACTGGAAGATCACTCCCGAGGATTTCGAAAACGCCATGACGCCCCGCACGAAGATGATCATCATCAATTCGCCGGGCAACCCGACTGGCTCCCTCTACACCCGCGAGGAACTCAAGGCCCTCTCCGAAGTCGCCGCCGAGGAGGACATCTACATCCTCTCCGATGAAATCTACGAGAAACTCACCTACGACGGCGCCGAGCATGTGAGCATCGCCTCGATCTCCCCCGAAGCCTACGACCTCACCATCACCGTCAACGGATTCAGCAAAGCCTACGCGATGACCGGTTGGCGCCTCGGCTACCTCGCCGCTCCCGAGCCGATCGCCCGCGCGATCGATTCCATGCAGAGCCACATGACTTCGAACCCCTGCTCGTTCGCCCAATACGGCGCCCTTGCCGCCCTCACTGGCGACCAGCAATGCGTGGCCGACATGCGCGAGGAATTCGACATCCGCCGCCAATACATGTTCGAGCGTCTCACCCAGATTCAAGGCGTCAGCGCCGTCCGTCCGCAGGGTGCTTTCTATGTCCTCGCGAACATCAGCGCGCTCGGCCTCAAGTCCCAAAATTTCGCCGACCGCCTGCTCAGCAAATCCAGCGTGGCCGTCGTCCCAGGCATCGCCTTCGGTGACGACCGCACGATCCGTCTGAGCTACGCGACCAGCCTCGATGTCATCAAGTCGGGCCTCGATCGCATCGAAGAATTCTGCCGCTCGCTGTAACGCGATCCCACGGGATCAAATCTCCCGCGATGTCTACGGGGGTCATGAGCCGGTCTGACGAGCGCCGCGAAAATCTCGCGGCGCTACTCGTTTCGGTGCTCATCCACCTCCTCCTGATCCTCGGTGCCGCTTGGTTCCTACTCCGCCCCAGCACCGGCGTCGTTCCCCCAAAACCTCTGGACGAGGAACCCATCCGCCTGACCATCCTCCCGCCCCCGCCCAAGCCAACTCCCAAGCCCCAATTCATCGCCACCCCGAAGCAGGAAAACCTCGAACGCCGCCCGAGCAAGGACGCGGCTTTTGAGTCCGACAACGACTCCCTCGCCGCCAGCGAAGCCGCGCCGACCGGAGCCGAACCCATCCCCTCGCAAGACGGCCGCGAGGAACCCGGCCTCCAGTTTCAGGAACAACAATACACCGCCGGCAAACTCGACACGCCCGCCCCCGCCGTTCCCCAAACCCAACCCGCCGCCGCAGCTGCCGAAATCCTCCCCGAAGCCGAGGCAAAACCCACCCCGCGCCTCACCCAAGACCTCGCGCTCCTCGAACCCCCGAAGCCAACTCCCCAGCCCTCCGCCGAGCCCAAGCCCACCCCCGAAAAAACCGCCAAGGAAACTCCCGCCCGCCCCGCCTCCCAAGGCGGCTTCCAACCCGAAACCCGCATCACCCGCCTGCGCGGCAACATCTCCAACCGCGGCCGCGCCTCGGTGGAAGCCAACGCCACCCCGCTCGGCCGCTATAAAAAACAAGTCTCCGACGCCATCGGCTCGCGCTGGTATTACCATGTGAATTCCCAGATGGGCCTGCTGAACATCGGCACCGTCGAGATCCGCTTCCAAGTCCTCCCCAACGGCAAAGTCAAAGCCCCGCGCGTCCTCTCGAACTCGTCGAACGAAAGCTTCGCCTCCGTCAGCCTCGCCGCCGTCATCCAGGCCGAAATCCCCCCCATCCCGCCCGAACTCGTCGGCCTCCTCGAAAACGGTCGCCTCGAAATCGACTACTCGTTTACGATCCTCGGCAATCGATGAATTCCACGCTCCACGCCGTCCTCGGCTTCTTTGAAAAAGGCGGGCCCTTCATGGTCCTGCTCGTCCTGCTCTCGATCATCTCGCTCACCGCGATTCTGCTCCGGATGTGGCGCCTCCGCGAATCCACCATCATCCCGAGGCAAATCACCGACGCCGTCGAGGACCTCAAGCCTGGCGACACCCTTGAGAAGCTTTTCGCGGAAATGGACGCCCGCCCCTCCGCCATCGCCCGCATCCTCCGCACCCTCCTCAACCACCTCAACTGGTCGAAATCCGAAAACCTCGAAGCCGTCCAAACCACCGCGCGCCACGAAGTCGCCCGCATGGAAAAAGGCCTCGTCGTCCTGGAAATCGCCACCGGCGCCGGCCCGCTCCTCGGCCTGCTCGGAACCCTCTCCGGCCTCGTCTCGATCTTCGCCGAACTCGCCGGCTCAGGCGATCCCGTCATCGTCGCCCGAGGCATTTCCGAAGCCCTCAACACCACCATCGTCGGCCTCGCCGTGGCCGTCCCCAGCCTTATCGCCCACAGCTACTTCACCCGCCGCATCGAAATGATGGCCGTGCAAATGGAATCCACCGCCGCCGACCTCCTCGCCAAACTCTACCAACCCCAATCCGACCGATGAGCCCCTTCTTCTCTGTGCTCTCTGTGTCCTCGGTGGTCAATCCCACTGCGGCGTAACTAGGAAAATGCAGTTCTACACCCGCAAACGCCGCAACCTATTTGTCAATGTCGTGTCCCTCATCGACATCCTCGCGATCCTGCTGATTTTTTTCATCGTCACCACCACCT
>JBMTBF010000092.1:0-5685 GCA_049429585.1 Terrimicrobiaceae bacterium
CGAAGGCCTTCGCCACATCCTCCCCCTCAACGCCGGCCAGATCGAAATCCGCTGATCGGTTTTTTCCGCCAAAAAAAACGCCGCCCGGGTTGCGGACGGCGTTTTTGTTGAATGGGTCGCTTTGTTATTTGCCCTTCTTGGCGGGCGCCTTGCCGGTCGGGACCGTGGCGATCGTCTGAAGGATGCGGCTGGCGATCTTGTAGGGGTCGCCCTGCGAATTCGGGCGGCGATCCTCGAGGTAGCCTTTGTAGCCGTTGTTGACGAAGCTATGCGGGATGCGGATGGACGCACCCCGGTCAGCCAAGCCGTAGCTGAATTTGTCGATCGACTGGGTCTCGTGGAGACCGGTGAGGCGGAGGTGGTTGTCCGGCCCGTAAACGGCGATATGCTCGTTTTTGTATTTGTCGAACGCGGCCATGAGTTTCTCAAAGTAATCTTTGCCGCCGACTTCACGCATGTATTTGGTCGAGAAGTTGGAGTGCATGCCGGAGCCGTTCCAGTCCAAGTCCTTGCCGAGCGGTTTGCAATGGTAGTTCACATCCACGCCGTATTGCTCGCAGAGACGCTGGAGGAGGTAGCGGGCGACCCAGACTTCATCGGCGGCGCGCTTGGAGCCTTTGCCGAAGATTTGGAATTCCCACTGGCCCTTGGCGACTTCGGCGTTGATGCCTTCATGATTGATGCCGGCATCGAGGCAGAGGTCGAGGTGACGCTCTACGATCTCGCGGGCGATATCGCCGACGGAGCTGTAGCCGACACCGGTGTAGTAGAGGCCTTGCGGAGCCGGGTAGCCGTCGGCAGGGAAGCCGAGCGGACGGCCGTCTTGATAGAGGAAATACTCTTGCTCGAAACCGAACCAGGCGTCCGGATCATCGAGGATGGTGGCGCGGGCGTTGGAAATATGCGGGGTGCCGTCCGGCATCATGACTTCGCACATGACGAGGACGCCATTTTTGCGGGTGGAGTCGGGGAAAACCGAGACGGGTTTGAGCACGCAATCGGAGCTGCCGCCGGGCGCCTGGCGGGTGGAGCTGCCGTCAAACCCCCACAACGGGAGGTCTTTGAGCTTGGGAAAGCTGGCGAATTCCTTGATGGTGGTCTTGCTGCGGAGGTTTGCAACGGGCTCGTAGCCATCGAGCCAGATGTATTCGAGTTTGTATTTAGCCATTATGTGTGTGGTGTGTTTTTTTGAGCACCTTCAAGCCGCTTGAAGGTGAATTCTGTTTGTTTTTTACCATTTTCCCATGCGGCGAGGGTTATACTGCAGTTCTCGTGCCAATTTTTTCATGGAGAGAAAAACTAAAACATCCACCGACTGGAAGCGGGTAGGTTGTGTCACGGGTAGACTTTCGGTGGATCGCATTGTTCGACTTTTTGTTTGTTCAGTCGACTGATTATCCAATCAGGGTTTCGTCGTAGATCGATCACTGCCAAGATTGTAACTTCCTCAGCTTGCAAGGTGTAGAAAATGCCGTGCGGAAAAACTTTGCTCAAAAGCCTGTGAAATCCTTGAACCTCTCTGTGAATGCCTGCGGTGACCTTCAATCCTTCAATGTCAGCACGTAAACACGCGGTAAAATAGTCGCCAAGGCCGAAATCTTGTGCCTCGTAAAATAGGAAACCGTCATTGAGATCACCGAAGGCATCCTCTGAAATGAGGATTTTCTTCATCCACGTCCAATGGCGAACTTTACTTTATCCCAATCGAGAATTTGGGCTTCGCCACGGTTAACCCGTGCTTGGCGCTCCTTCAATAAATCAATGACATCTTGAGAAATTGGCGCTTCCTCGTGGTGATCACGCATATCTTCCCAAATGGCTGCCATGATCCGAACTTTCTCGTCGATCGGCAGGGTTCTGATCTCTTGAGTCGTCATGTGGTAAATTTACTCTGAGACTGCAAGAAGGCGATTTTTTTGTTGAACGTCCGCAAGCTTAGCGACCCGGCGCAGGGTATGCAATGATTGCCAACCACAACGCCATGCCGGGTTCTCTGCAGCGCATGGTTAGGCGAAGTTCGTCTGGAGTAAATTGAAGGCACGGCGGTAGAAGTAACGTCCACAACGGTCTCAAGCGTGAGTTGAGTGAACTTGCTTGGAGGCGTTAATTCAAGGAAAATATCTACTTACAATACCGCGAGGTGTTTCTGAACCTCCGCGCTGAGGGTTCGGCCGTCGGCGCGTCCGGCGGCTTTTTCGTTGAGGATTTTCATGACGGCGCCCATGTCCTTGCGGGAGGTGGCTCCGGCTTCGGCGATGGCGGATTTAACCAAAACCTCGACCTCGGCAGGAGATAGGGCTTGGGGGAGATAGGTATTGAGGATGTCGATCTCGGCCTTCTCGGCAGCGGCCATTTCGGGGCGGCCGCCTTTTTCGAAGGCTTCAACGGAGTCCTGGCGTTTCTTGACCTCCTTGCGAACGATCGCGAGGGCGTCGGTGTCGTCGAGGGTGCTGCCGGCACCGCCTTTTTCGATGGCGGCATTCATGAGGGAGGTCTTGAGCATTCGCAGGACGCCGAGCTTGGCGGTCTCGCGGGCCATCATTGCGGCTTTGATGTCTTGGTCGATGCGGGCTTGAAAGGTCATGGGAAGTTTAAAGTTTTAAGTGACTAGGCTGGTTCGGAAGCCGGGGAGTTGCGTCATGGCAAGCATTCCCTGAACCCCTTGTTAAAGCTCTGTGCCCTCTGTGTCCTCTGTGGTTAATTTTTCTGGTTCGGTTCAATCGCGGCGGAGGAGCTTTTGTTTGGCGTAGGAGTTGTCGAGGATGTCGTGGATGACTTGGGCGGGGACAACCCGGTTGCTCACATAGTCGAGGTTGCCATCCATGCCGATGATCGAAATCGAGAAACCTTGCGCGGTGTCGAACGCCGCGGCGGTGCCGACGCCGTCGGGGACGGTGAGGAACGGGATGTTCGAGCGAATGACACCAGGTTCGCGGGAGAAGGCGGCGATGCAAACGAGTCCGTCGGCGGCGAAGCGTTGGTAGATTTTTTGAAGCTGGCCGACTTGGGAACGGAAGGCCCACTGGCGCGGGCTCTCGGCGATGAGGACGACGAGCGGGCGGCCGCGGAGTTCCTTCGAGGGTTTGGATTTTCCGGTGGAGTCGATCCAGGCGAAATCCGGAGCGGGGCGCACCACCTCGGCGCGGAGCGGGGAAGCGAGCAAAAGGGTGGAGAGGAGCGCGAGGAGGACTCTCATATTTTCATCAACTCCGCTTCCTTGGCGGCGGTTTGCTTGTCGATTTCGGCGACGACCTTATCGGTGAGTTTTTGTACTTCGGACTCGGTGTCGCGGAGTTCGTCCTCGGTGAGTTTGCCGTCCTTCTGGAGTTTTTTGGCGGTGTCGATCGCGGTGCGGCGGCAGGCGCGGATGCGGACGCGCGACTCCTCGGCGATGCCTTTGACAGTCTTGGCGAGATCGCGGCGGCGTTCCTCGGAAAGTTCGGGGATCGGAAGGCGGATGATCTTGCCATCGACCGCCGGGTTGATGCCGAGGCGGGATTCGTTGATGCCGCGCTCGATGTCGCGGACGGTGGAGGCGTCGAAAGGCTGGATGACGAGCAGGCGGGGCTCGGGGGCGGTGATGAGCGCCAGCTGCTTGAGCTTCATCGAGGAGCCGTAGGCCTCGACATCGATGTTTTCCACAAGGGCTGGGGAGGCTTTGCCGGTGCGGATCGCAGCGAATTCGTGGGTCATGAAGCCCACGGCTTTTTCCATGCTCTCCTCGGCTTCGAAAAGGATTTCTTCAATACTCATTTGGCGGAATCGGGTTTTTCAGAAACGAGTGTGCCCACCGGCTCGCCTGCGATGGCAAGGCGAATGTTGTCCGGCTTGTTCATGTCAAAGACGATGATCGGCATTTTGTTGTCCATGCAGAGGCTGAAGGCGGTGGAGTCCATGACCTGAAGTCGCTTCGAGAGCGCGTCGGTGTAGGTGATGTGGTCGAAGCGCTTCGCGTCCGGGTTTTTCTTCGGGTCGGAATCGTAAATACCATCCACCTTCGTGGCCTTGAGGATGGCTTGGGCACCGATTTCGGCGGCGCGCAGGGCGGCGGTGGTGTCGGTGGAAAAAAACGGGTTGCCGGTGCCGGCGACGAAAATCACGACGCGGCCGAGTTCCAGGTGGCGCGTGGCGCGGCGGACGATGAATGGCTCGGCAAGGTTTTGCATTTCGATCGCGGTCTGCACGCGGACCTCGACTCCGAGATCCTCGAGGGCGGCCATGAGCGCGAGGCCGTTGATGACGGTCGCCAGCATGCCCATGTAGTCGGCGGTGGTGCGGTTCATGCCCTTGTGGCTGGCGGTGAGGCCGCGCCAGATATTCCCGCCACCGATGACGAGGGCGAGTTCCACGCCGAGCTTGGTGGCATCGGCGATTTGGGCGGCGATTTTTTGGACGACTTCCGGGCTGATGCTCTCGTGGCTACCGGGCTCGCGGAGCACCTCACCGCTGAGTTTCAGGACAACCCGTTTGTAGCGGACTTGGGATGATTGGGACATGCGCGAGTCCGGATCAAACCGCATCATGCGGCGGGAGGAAAGGACAAATCCAGACGCGTGCCGGGAGCGATGGGGTGGCCCCGGAGAAATTCGGCAGCGGGTAGGCGCTTGCGGCCTTCGAGTTGGAGGGATTCAAGAAGGAGGCTCCCAAATCCGCAGCCGACGCGGATCACCCCTGGATCGGAGGCAAGGATTTCGCCTGGCGGGCCGGAGGCGGGGTCGGATTTCGCGGAATGGATTTTCAAAGTCTGGCCCGCAAGGCGTGTGTAGGCCCCGGGCCAGGGAGACATCGCGCGGACCCGAGTGGCAAGGGCTTCGGCAGGTTGGCACCAGTCGAGAAGGCCATCGGTTTTTTTGAGCTTCGCGGCGTAGGTGGCGAGGGCGTTGTCTTGAGGAACGCGCGGGGCGTTTCCTTGTTCCAAAAGATCGAGGGCTTCCAGCAGGCAAGGCGCGGCGAGGTCGGCGAGTCGGTCATGAAGTTGGCCGGTGGTTTCGTCGGGGCCGATGGTGAGAGGCTTGGCGAGGAGGATGTCGCCTGTATCGAGGCCTTCGTCCATATACATCACGGTGATTCCGGTCTCGCGGTCACCCGCAAGGATCGCGGCGTGGATTGGAGAGGCGCCCCGGTGGCGGGGAAGCAGGGAGGCGTGGAGATTGAGACAACCGAGCCGCGGTGTTTCCAGCACGCTCTTGGGGAGGATTTGGCCGTAGGCGGCGACGACCATGAGGTCGGGAGCAAGGGCTCGGAGGTCCTCCAAAGCAGCGGCATCGCGAAGTTTTTCGGGTTGTTGGACAGACAGGTTTTGAGCGAGGGCGATTTGCTTGATGGCCGACATGCGCGGCTTCAAATCACGGCCGGCCGGCTTGTCGGGCTGCGTGATCACGCCGACGACGATGTGTTTTTTCGAGGCCAGAAGGGCTTTCAGCGCCGGAGCGCCGATCTCGCCGGTGCCGCAAAAAACGATTCTCATGGGTTAAAGCGGGGAAGGATTAACCACAGAGGACACAGAGAGCACAGAGGAGGGCTGGAAAGTTGAAGGCGGGATTTGATTCGGTTCTGGTCTCCGTGAACTCTGTGGTCTCCGTGGTTCATTAGGGAAGTCACATCATTCTCCGTGAAGTGGCTTGGCGGGCCATGGCCGCGCGGGCCATCATCATTTCGCCAGCCGTGACCTCGCGCTGGCCGAGC
>JBMTBF010000093.1:0-5656 GCA_049429585.1 Terrimicrobiaceae bacterium
CCAACGCCCGCTGGCTGGCTTCGCAGGGGATTGGGTATTCGCGGCCATGGGTTCCGCCGGGCGAGCAGAAACCTTGGGTGATGGATTGTTCGAATGCTGCCCGCTGGCTCCACCGCGAGCATCGGGGCGAAATGCTCCCGCGAACGAGTTCGGGCCAATACGAGTATTTCCGGCGAAGGGGAAAATTCCAGCGCGCGAAGCCTGATGCGGGCCGCTTGATGCGAAGCCTGCGTCGAGGCGACCTGCTTTTCTGGGAGCACACTTATCGTCCCGTTCGCAAGCCGCCGATCACGCATGTGATGGTTTATCTCGGCCGCGATCCGCAGGGGCGGATGTGGATGGCCGGCTCGCAGGGGTCGCGCGGGGTGGGTGTTTATGAATTCCGGCCGAAGATGAAAATGGGCAGCTACCCGTGGTTTTTATGGTTTCGCCGCGAGGGGAAATTCGTCGGCTACGCGAGGCCTTGATCCAAAGCCAGGAGGGCCTCGCGCACGAAGGTTTCATTTTTTTGAAGAAAGGCGAACTCCTCGGCGAGCACGGTCAATTCCTCGGGATTTTTTTCAAAGGTCTGGAGCCGATCATCGGCGGCCGTCAGTCGTTTTTCGATTTCCTCTTTGAGTAAACCCAAGGCCTCTCGTCGGGTGAGGATTTCTTTTTGTATGGCCGCGCGGGCGAGAGGGTGGGTGAGCGAGGATTTGCGGGCGGCGAGCTCGGTCGCTTGGCGCGTGGCTTCACCGACTTTCAGAAAAAAATCCCAGTCCAGCTGGAGCCGGGTGGTTGGATGATATTCTGGAAATTCGAGAGCCAGATAGTGGCGGATGCGGAGCGCGGGGTTGTCGAGAGTGCGGCGAGCCTCGTTGAGTAGTGTGGCTGATGAAACGCTGCCCGATGCCACCAGGACATGGTGACGTTGTTTGATTTCCTCGGCATCCAGCCAAGGCCGGCGCGGGAGGCCGAGGACGGCGAAGAGGTCGGTCACGCCGAGAAACTCTCCCCGCAGGAGCAGTGAGCGACCGCGTTCGGGTTGGTGACTTTGAAGCCGCCCTTCTGGAGATCGTCGCTGTAGTCGAGTTCCGAGCCGCTAACGAAGAGGGCGCTCTTGGGATCAACCACCACGCGGACCTGGTTCGACTCGACAATGATGTCGCGATTCGCCGGTCCATCGACGAGATCCATTTTGTATTGGAGTCCCGAGCAACCCCCGCCGATCACCGCCACGCGCAACGCGCCTTGGGGGCGGCCCTGCTTGGTCAGGAGCGAGCGGAGACGCTGGCTCGCGCCGTCGAGCACGCGGATGAGCTTTTCATTTCCGATGCGGAATTGGACGCCTTCCATTTCAGAACGGGCCGAACAAAAAGCCGGGATAGCCCCATTCACCGGGGAAGCCGTAGTCGAAGGGCGGCGCGCCCCAGTAGAGGGGGTCGTTGAAATAGGGATTGTTGTCCCACCTCGAGCCGCCGAGTTGGCTGCGCTTCGTGGCCTCGTAGTAGCCGACGGATTGGCCCAGGTAGTTCACGAGAGTCGATCCGGCGCCGGCGTCGCTGAGTTGCTGGAGTTGGGCGGTGGTGAAGCGGTAGGGGGCGCGGGTGCTCTTGAGGTAGGTGACCACGGCTTTGTCCGAGACATTGGCTTTCACGAGCGCGAGGATGTCGTCGAAATCCAACACGCGGCCGTGCTGGATGCGCTTGACGGTCGAGGTGGGCACTCCGCGTTGGAGCATTTGCGAGAGGGCCGATGCCGGCGGGTTGGCTTGGAAAGGCACTGTGGCGCAGGAGGCGAGGAAAAGCAGGGGGGTAAGGGCGAGGAGAAGTCGTTTCATGGTCGCGGGTTTATCGGGTGGCGGCGCGGAGATGTTCAAGGGAATTCATGGCGCGGCCGGAATCAATCGATTCTCCGGCTTGAGTCCAGCCATGGGCCATCGAGGGAGCCAAGCCTGCCACGGTGATGGCAGCGGCGGCGTTGAGTTGGACGACTTGGCGTTTCGGTCCGCGCTCGGAGCCATCCAAAATCGAAAGAAGGATTCGGGCGTTGGTCTCGGCATCACCGCCGAGGAGGTCGTTGGGAGAGGCGGGGGACAATTCAAAATCGGCCGGGTCGATCTGGAACTCTCGAATACCCGTTTCTTCCACTGCGAGGACTTGGGTTTTTCCAAAAGGCGAAACCTCGTCCAGGCGCAGTCCAACGGGGCCGGTTCCATGGATCGCCCACGCTCGTTGGCGGCCGAGTTTTTGGAAGACCCCGGCATAGGTCCTCAGGAGGGCGGGATCGTAGACGCCGGAGAGTTGGAACTGCGGCCGGACAGGATTGAGCAGAGGGCCGAGGATATTGAAAACGCTGGCCCGGCCTTGCTGGGCGAGGAATTGGCGAACGGGTACAACGGCTTTGAACGCGGGATGGCAGGCGGGGGCGAAAAGAAAACAGCACCCGGCAGCCTCGAGCGCGGCGGCGGTGCGGTCGGGCGGGAGGTTGATATTCACCCCGAGGGCTTCCAGTACATCGGCGCCGCCGGATTTGGAAGTGATGCCGCGATTGCCGTGTTTGACGACCGAGGTCCCGGCTCCGGCGGCGACGAACATCACAGCAGTCGAGATATTGAAAAATCCAGCTTTGTCGCCCCCCGTCCCGCAGACATCGAGACGGCCGGTCCCCGCGATGGGTAGTTGGACGGTGTATTTCAACAAAACCTCGACGAAGTCGGCAACCTCGGCGGGCGTTTCACCGCGCTGGTGCAGGGCCGAGAGAAAATCCGCGCGATCCTCAACGGGGCTCGTGGTATCGAGCAGGAGATCGCAGGCGATTTCGATTTGCTCTCGGGAAAGCTCTGTGCCGCTTTGAGCTTGGGAGGCCAGTTCGGCGAGTTTCATTATCAACGAATGATCCCCCAGCGACTGCTGAAGGGCCAATAAACGAAAAATCCCTTCCCGGCGACATTGCGCTCGGGAACGACGCCCCAGTCGCGACTGTCCCTCGAGTGGTAGCTATTGTCGCCAAGAGCGAAGTAACTGCCGGTCGGTATGGTGAATGTTGCAGCGGGAGAGCCGAGATATCGGAAGGGCGGGCCGCTTTCGCCACCATTTGAGTAACCCCGGTAGCCGTCCTTCATTGACATGACGCGCTGGAGCATGGGCTGCTCGGGGATTTTCCCATTGATGAAAAGATTCGGGGGATCGATGCGGAGCGTGTTGCCGGGCATCCCTGCGAGGCGCTTGATATAATGCTGCGAACCCATGTCGGGATCGAGTCCGGCTTCGATCTCGCGGATGCCTGTGGTTTTGAAAACGAACACATCACCGAGCTGCGGCTTGATGAAATTGTAGACGACCTTGTTCACAAAAATCTGGTCGCCGGTGTTCACATGGCCTCGCGCGATGACCTCGCCGTTGGCGTATTCGCGGCCGGGCAGGACGCGGAAATAGCGCATGAGGGGATCTCGGGGCGCGAAGACCGTGTAGCGGTTCCGGCGGCAGATAATGTCTGTGAAGGTGAAGAAGTTCAGGTAGGTTTTCTCCTCGAGGGCCACGACGACATCCTCCTCGTTCGCGCGGAGGTCGAGATGGTGGCGGCCACGCACAATCAGATCGAAGGCCCGCACGAGCAAATTCGGGGGAGTTGAGTCGGTTGGAACTCCGACGATGCCGTAGAGCGTCGGCTGCATCGAGCCAGTGGGGATGCGGAAGGGTTGGAGAAAGTAGGCCTTCACCCCGGCGGCGAAAACGATCGCAACAACGAGAACCTCGATATTTTCGCGAAGGCTGGCGTTTTTCATCGGAGGAACACTTTTTCCGATGATGTCGTCAAGATGTCGAATGCGCTTGGCCACCTCCTCGCGCTCACGGCGGCGCATGGCGGCGCGGAGTTCCTCAATCCCTTTCTCGATCTCCGTAACGCGGGAGGGCGCGAGGATGTCGCGCTTGTAGGCGAGGAATTTTTTCGCCCCGTGGAGGTAGTGTTTCGCCTCCTTGAGATAGCGTGGCGTGAGGAAAAACATGGGCGGTTAGCTCGTTCGCAGGACTTGGATGAAGGCCTCCTGCGGGATGTTCACGCTGCCGACGGCCTTCATCCGCTTTTTGCCTTCCTTCTGCTTTTCGAGGAGCTTGCGTTTGCGGGTGATGTCGCCGCCATAGCATTTCGCGGTCACATTTTTCCTCATGGCGCTGACACTTTCGCGGGCGATGATCTTGCCGCCGATGGCCGCCTGGATGGCGACTTGGTAGAGTTGCTGCGGGATGACCTCCTTGAGCTTCGCGGCGAGGGCGCGTCCGCGCGACTCGGCTTTTTCGCGGTGGACGATGCAGGAAAAAGCATCCACCGGCTCGCTATTCACGAGCATTTCGAGTTTCACGAGTTTCGCGGCTTTGTAGCCCGCCTGCTCGTAATCCATCGAACCGTAGCCGCGCGTGATGGATTTCAATTTGTCCACGAAATCAACGAGGATTTCGTTCAGCGGAATCTCGGTCGTGAGCATCACGCGCTTGGTGTCGATCGATTCGGTGTGGGAAACCTCCCCGCGCTTTTCCATGATGAGCTGCATGATCGGCGAGATGTATTCGTTCGGGATCATGACGAAGCACCGGACCATCGGTTCGCGGATTTCCTCGATCACGCTGGGGTCGGGGAGTTGGTCGGGGTTGTCAATGCGGAGGACTTCGCCGTTGGTGCGCTCCACCTCATAGATAACGGAGGGGTAGGTGGCGATGATGTCCATGTCAAACTCCCGGCGCAGGCGCTCGAGGATGATCTCCATGTGGAGCAGACCGAGGAACCCGCAGCGGAAGCCGAAGCCGAGGGCGACGCTGGACTCGGCCATGTATTGGAAGGCGGCGTCGTTGAGTTGGAGCTTGGCGATGGCGGCCTTGAGGCGCTCGAAGTCGGCGGTGTTGATCGGGTAGATGCCGCTGAAGACCATCGGTTGGACGACCTGAAAGCCGGGGAGGGGATTTTCGGCGGGTTGACGCGAACTGGTCAGCGTGTCGCCCACCTTCACTTCGGCCGAGGTTTTGATATTCGCGATCACATAGCCGATATCGCCGGCGACGAGTTGCTCCCGGGCAAAGAATTTCGGCTGTTGAGGTTTGAAGACACCGACCTCCTTAACCTCGTAGTTGGCATTGGTCGCCATGAGTTTCACAGGGTCGCCGGCCTTGATCGAACCCTCGACGACGCGGATGTAAATCACAACGCCCCGGTAGGCGTCGAAGTGCGAGTCGAAGGTCAGCGCCTGCAGGCGGTTCTCCGATTTGCCGGAGGGGTGGGGGATGCGATCCACAACCGACTCGAGGATTTCCTGGATGCCGATTCCGGCCTTCGCGCTGGCGAGGATCGCTTCCTCGGCGGGGATGGCGAGGATGTCCTCAAGCTGCTTCTTCGCCATTTCGACATCGGCGTTCGGGAGGTCGATTTTGTTGATGACCGGGATGAGTTTGAGGCCCTGCTTCTCGGCCAGATGGACATTGGCGACAGTCTGCGCCTCCACGCCCTGGGCGGCATCGATGATCAAAAGCGCACCTTCGCAGGCCGCAAGGGAACGCGAGACCTCGTAGGAAAAATCGACATGGCCCGGCGTGTCCGAGAGGTTGAGTTTATAGTGTGTGCCGTTTTTCGCCGTGTATTCCATGGCGATCGGGTGGGCCTTGATCGTGATGCCGCGCTCGCGCTC
>JBMTBF010000094.1:0-5589 GCA_049429585.1 Terrimicrobiaceae bacterium
AAACAGAATCACCGGGCGTGAAAAATGCCGCTTCCGAGACAAAGTCCAAGGTGGGCGGGGGCGTGGAGAAAGGGATTGGCAGGGGGGAAGGCATCGGAGATGAGATTCCGCTCGAGCGGGCTTTTTGAAGGGCTTTCACATCCGCCATCCGGAAATCCTCAACATCCGGCACACGCACAACCATCCCGACTGCCGGCTCGGGAATCCCCGGGTTCAGTTCCTTGAGAAAATTCAGGTCGCAGTGGAACCGCTCGGCCAAAGCCTCCCAAAGATTGCCGTAGAACAAGGCCTTCAGCTTGGCTTGCTGCGAGGGTTGTGAAGCCGTCGGCCCGACCCATTTCGCATCCTCCTCGGCGATCGTGTGCTGGCGATAAGGCTCGGCGACCCCGGACAGGTCGATCATCGACCCCCGCGCCACCCCGCGAAAATCGCACCACCGGTCGGCGGCGCGCTGGGTGAACTCGCCGCCAAGACCATCGATTTTTCCGGGACGGAATCCCGAACGGTCCAAAAAGATTTGTACCTTGGTCATCTGAATGCGCTCCGGAGAATCGGGTGATGGCTTGGCAGTTTTGGCTGCGGGAGCCTCGACAGGAGCGGCCAGGGGGGTTCCCGACAGGCAAACCATGAAGGCGAGTATGACGATCCAACGCATGCGCTGTTGAAAAAAACAAATCGCCCGCTGTGTTCACAGCCGAAAATGAGAGAGGCCTTGCGATCCCGCAAATGCCAAAGCTAGCCTCCGCGCATGGGCAATGTTGGCACGAAGCAAAGCACGCGGGAAATGGATTTCGGCCGGTGCGCCCTGGTGATCGCGGGGCATGGCTCGACGCTCAACCCCGATTCCAGCAGCCCGACGCTCGAGCACGCGCGCCGAATCCGGGAAATGCGAATTTTTGCCGAAGTGGCGGTGTGTTTTTGGAAGGAGGAACCGGGGTTTGCCGAGGCGCTTCGCATGATCGACAGCGAAACCGTCTTCGTTGTTCCGAACTTCATCAGCGAAGGTTATTTCACCCGCACCGTCATTCCCCGGGAGATGGGATTGGACGGGCCGACGACCCGCCGCGACGGTCGCTTGATCCACTACTGCGAACCCGCAGGCAACCACCCGATGATGACATCCCTCCTCATTCGCCAAGCCATGGCCACCGCTCCCTCCGTCAATCCCGCCAAAACCAGCCTTTTCATTGTCGGCCACGGCACCGGGTTGGATGAAAAATCAGCCGCCGCAGCACGATTCCAAGCCGACTGCATTTCGTCCACCGGCGAATACGCCGAGGTTTTTCCTGCCTACATGGAAGAGGAACCATTCATCTCGGATTGGCACAAGATCGCATCGATGCCGAATGTGGTGGTCGTTCCATTTTTCATTTCGGATGGTCTTCACAGCTATCAGGACATTCCCGTGCTCCTAGGCATCTGCGAGAAAACCGGCCCCTCGGCCAGCCAGGCCGGTGTCTTTCTGGAAAACCCCCACCACCTCCACGGCCGATCACTTTTTTACAGCAATGCGATTGGTTCCGCGCCGGAGTTCGCAGGGATTCTGGTCGACCAAGCGCGGGGATTCCGGAGTTAGTCCTCGGACAGTGCGTTGGCGGGAACAGTATTAAGAATCGACGCGATCCGCTTCACAGCGGGCCGGGCGAGCATGTCGGCCCAATAGGAACGCGTGAACTCGATCTCCGCGAACGGGAGGATTTCCAGCCACGACTCGGCAACGCCCTCGCCAAGGTTCGCCGGCAGGATGATTTTAACGGGAAATTCGGAAACGGGAAACCGGTAGCTCCGCCAGATCGCTTCATGACGGGCGGCAGTAGGGTTTACCGCTTCACCAGGTTCAAGACGGTCGGGGCCCTTGCTGCGCTTCAGGGATTTCTTCAGTCGGCCGAGCCAGTTTTCCTTCTGGATCGCCTGGGGCGGGATGCAGCCAATCAAAACCAATTCGGGAAGTTCGCGGCCGACCGACTGGAGTTGCCGCGCCATTTCGAGAACGACGGCGGATCCGAAACCGAAGCCGACGAGTTGGAAATTCGAGTTCGACTGCTCCTCGAAAATCGCGGCGAGGTATTGGGCGGCGGCGGTTTCGATATTCGGGTGGCAGGCTTCGGAATTCGAGACCCCCCTGGCTGTGATTCCCAAAATACGGCGGTCAGGCCCGACAGCCTCGATCAACTCGCTGTAGATGTCCGTGGTTCCGCTGGAGCCATGAACCAAAATCAAAGGGCGAAGGACCTCGACATCCTGGAGTTTCACGAGAGGGAACCAGGGCTCGCTCTTGACCGGGCGACGTTCAGGCTCTGGAGAAACAGTCGCTGATTCGAATGATGAGATGGCATCCGGGCTTTCGACTGGAACCGAGGGAAGCGCGGAAGAATCAATCCAACCAGCAGAGGTCAACGGCCAGGATGAAAGAGTCACAACTCCGGGCTCCGACTCGTTGGAAAGGACAAAATTCGAGGCGCCGGCGTAAGCTGAGAGGACACCTTTCTCGAATGGTCTCGTCCGGCGGATGGCGTCTTCATCGGGGAGCGTTCCCCCGGGGAAGGGACTCTCGAGATAGAAATCTCCCTGGGCATCGCGCCAGCCATTCACGCCGATATCGACACCCAGGCGCTCGACAGCATTCGGCAGACTCCTCCAACCCGGGAACTTCAAGTGGATTTTCCCGAGACATCCTGGCGGGATGTCGAGTCCATCCCCATCGACGAGGGAGATTTCAACCTCGGCCGTGGGTTTTCCCACCGGCAGGCGGGGCGTGTCTTTGCGAATGCCTCCCGCGAGGCCAAGCCCGCAGAGACCGGCGGGACTGAAAAAGATGGTTTGTTTGATGCGATTCAAAAAGCGCCGACTCCAAACAATTGCGGTATTCTGAAGCGGGGCGCCGGCCTCCACAGCCACCGATCGGATTGTCTCCGAAAATGTCGCATCGCCGCACAGCCAAACCGCGGCGGAGTTGGACCACTCCGGCTCCGTAAGACGCATGTGGGACACGGGCATGGTGGCCGCGGATCCGGCCCCGGGGTCGAAAACAAAAGCGGTTCCACCGGCGACCAACGGGATGAGCCATTCGTCGAAAAAGGCACCGCCCCCGGTCGGAGACTTCACCAGAAACGAATCGCCCGCTTGAAAATCCATCAAACGCGCGCCTTCCATCATGGCAGAAAGGATCAAGGAATGGGAAAGCGCGGGAATGACGGGACTTTCGGTAAATCCTCCGATCGTTGCGGCGAGGGATTCGGGAGCTGGCGCGGAGGGGAGTTCCGAATCCACCTCCATGCCATCCCATTCCTCGTCGATGACAATGCAGCGGCGGTGGTTGGTATCAAGGTGGGGAGAACTGTTCGAATCGGCGACCACAATCGCGACATCGTGCGAGGCGAGTGTTTGTTCAATCAGATCGGGCGTGGCGGAGGGATCGACCGCAAGGAAGGAGTTCCCGGCTTTCCAGATGCCGAGAATCGCAACCGCCACCCAAGCCGAGGGGGACAAAACAATCGCCGCATGCCAACCTCCCGAGATGCCGGATTTTTGAAAGTGCGAGGCCAACTTGTCGGACATGGAGTCCAACTCGGCGTAGGTCATCGAATAATCGCCGCATCGAACCGCGATTGTGCCGGGCGATTCCGTGGCGTGGCGGCGAATCGACTCGATGACGGTGCCGCAATGTGCCGGTTGCGCGGGACCGCGCGAGGAATCACGGATCGCCCGGATCTCCTCGGAGTGGAGGATCGGAAGAAGATCAACGGGCTTCCGAAGGGAATCGGGGAGGCTTTTGATGAGGAAGGCCAGGCGCGACAGGATGTCCTTCGCCGCGATCTCGGTGGAAAACGGCCCGCAGATCGAGAGCTCCAACCGCGCTCCGGGCCTTGCCTCGAGGTGAAAACCCGGGGATTGCACCGCTTGGATTTGAGCGTCGAAATTGATCCAGCGTGGCAGGGCGGTGTGGATGATGTCGTTCATCGACGGACCGCGCCATTGAAAGGATGCCTGGATCGCCGGGGCGGAAAATTCCAGACCCGCCGAGCGCAAGGCCTCGTCCGCCTCGACCCAGATGTTTTCGGCTATTGTATCTTCGAGCAACTGCGCCGCATCCAACCAATCGCCGACCGCCCCTTTCCAAGTCTGAACAATCGGGAGCCAGTTTTGAAAATATCCCGCCTCGGTCGATTCGGCGCGGGCATCGAAGCGACAAAGCATCAGATTTCCCGAGGCCCCGTAGCGACGAAGCAAAAGCGACCACAGGCATCGGATGACCAAGCTCTCCTCGAGATCGTTATCGTGACAGAATTTCGAAAATTCGGATGTTCCCGTGCGATCAAGCAGGAGCGGAGTGCGGACGAACGCCCCGTCGCCAAATCGCGGCTTCCAGTGCAACGGCGCTTCCGCTCCATCCATGAACTCCCTCCAACTCCTAGCCTTCACAGGTTCCGGCATGACTCCGGGGGCGGCCAGAGGCGATTGACCGAGGGTCAGTAGCAAATCCAAAAGAACGCGCGTGATCGAAAATTCATCGAGCAAAAACGCGGGAGCGGTCAGGAGGTAATGGCCCGAACCGCCAGGCAATCGGATTTCGTGGATTCGTACGAGCGGGAGCGAGAGTGGTTCGAAATCAACAAGCGCGTCGGCCGAAACCAGCGCGTTCCATTTATCAGGAATGGCCGTGGGCTCGATGCTCTGCCAATCGAGGGAAATCCAGTCAGGATCTCCCTTTTCAGCCTCCCGGACGACGACCCCGTCGAGCGATTTCGAAAACGAGGAGCGAAGGATGGGATGGCGCTGGACGACAATCTGCCAAGCCTGACGGAGGAATTCGGAATTGACGCTTTCCCCGAAGCTGATGGAGACCTGAACCTGCGCCCCGGGAACTTTTGGCGCCGCAACATAGCGGTGATAGGCCGCTGCCTGCATCGGGTTCGCCGGGTATTGCCGCATGCTTGATAAGTAAATCTTAGAGGTTGGCGTCGGTCACGGCGCCCTCGGAGGCTGTGGAAACAAGCTTCGCGTATTTCGCCAGAACGCCGCGAGTCATCCGAGGCTTCGGCTTTTTCCATTTCGCCAACCGGGCCTCGATCTCTTTTTTCGGAAGGTCGAGAGTGAGCGTGTGACTGATGCCGTCGATGGTGATCGGATCCCCGTTTTTGACGATCGCCAGCGGGCCGCCGTCGAACGCCTCGGGTGTGATGTGCCCCACCACGAATCCGTGGGTTCCCCCGGAAAACCTTCCGTCGGTGATCAGGGCGACATCCTTGCCGAGTCCCGCACCCATCACGGCGCTGGTCGGCGAGAGCATCTCGCGCATGCCGGGACCGCCACGCGGACCTTCGTAGCGGATGACGATGACATCGCCCTTCTTGACCTTGTTTGAGAGAATCGCCTCCAGCGCGGTTTCCTCGGATTCAAAAACCCGGGCCTTGCCACTGAATTTCTCGCCTTCCTTGCCGCTGATCTTCGCCACCGCACCGGCGGGGGCGAGGTTGCCATTGAGAATGACAAGATGGCTGTCCTTTTTGATCGGATTCTTGATCGGCTGAACAATCGACTGGCCTTTCGGGTAGGGTTTGAAAGGTGCGAGGTTTTGCTTGAGCGTTT
>JBMTBF010000095.1:0-5511 GCA_049429585.1 Terrimicrobiaceae bacterium
GTCTTCACGCTCACGGGGATGATTTGTGCGGCGGTCCTGCTGTGCGGCGGGTTTTTGATTACGCGAGCCAGCGGGGCGGAGAACAGCCGGGACTTCGAGTTGCTCGTGCTCGTGCTTTTTCTGGTGACGATTTTTGCACGGCAGATGTTCCGCGGCGCGGAAAACGATCCTCTGCGCGCGATGAGCTACACGGTCTTCGGGCTCTTTTACATTCCGTGGCTGTTCAGTTTCGTCACGAAGATCATCTACCTCACGCCCCGGCTGGAGAACGGAATGACGACCGGGCAGTGGTATGTGCTGTATCTCGTGGCGGTGACAAAATTCAGCGACATGGGTGCGTATGTCTTCGGAAGCCTCTTCGGGAAGCACCCGTTCGCCCCGCACATCAGTCCCAAAAAAACCTGGGAGGGCTTCTTCGGCGCGCTGTTCTCCTCGCTGCTATGCAGTTTCTGGATGTATGCGCTGATGCCGGAAAAACTCTCGGCGTTTCGTTTCGATGACATTGTGTTTCTGGGATTGCTGCTGGGCTTTGCGGCGGTCGTGGGCGACCTGGCGGAATCGATTGTGAAACGGGGCGCGCACACGAAGGATTCGAGCGCCATGCTGCCGGGCATCGGCGGGACGCTGGACCTGATCGACAGCATTCTTTTCACCGCGCCGATCCTGTTTTTCTACATGCGCTTCGTGCTGGGGGTCGGATGAGGATGCGGAATGTCGTGATCCTCGGAGCCACTGGCTCGATCGGCCGGAGCGCGCGCAAAGTGGCGAAGGATATTCCATCGCGCATGCGGATCGTGGGGATGTCGGCTCACGCGAACGCCGAGGAATTGGCGGAGGCGGCGCGGGAATTTCCGGAAGCGAGGATAGCTCTCTCCAGCGGGCCCGACGGCGTCGAGCGGTTGGTGGAGCTGGCGACAATGCCCGAAGCGGATCTGGTTTTGATCGCGATTGTCGGAACCGCTGGGCTTCGTCCTGCGCTGGCGGCGATCGAGGCAGGGAAGGACATCGCCGTGGCCAGCAAGGAAATCCTCGTCATGGCCGGCGAGGTGGTGATGGAGGCGGCGCGACGACGCGGCGTGCGCGTGTTGCCGGTGGATAGCGAGCACAATGCGATTTTTCAATGCCTCGATGGACGCGACACCAGCGCGGTGCGGCGTTTGATTTTGACCTGTTCCGGCGGGCCATTCCGACAGACGCCCACGGCGGAGTTGGAAAATGTGACGCCCGAAATGGCGCTGCGGCATCCGACTTGGAACATGGGAAAAAAAATCACGATCGACTCGGCGACCCTCTTCAACAAGGCGCTCGAGATGATCGAGGCGCGGTGGCTTTTCGATATCGGCATCGAGCGCGTCGATGTGGTCGTGCATCCACAGAGCATCGTGCATTCCATGGTGGAGTTCGTGGACGGCTCGGTCCTCGCTCAACTTGGGCACTCCGATATGCGGCTCCCGATCCAATACGCCGTGACCTGGCCGGAGCGTATTCCGAATTCCCTGCCCCCGCTCGACCTCGCGGCCCTGGGGCGGTTGGAATTCGAGGCGCCGCGGCGGGAGGATTTCCCTGCTCTGGATCTTGCCGTAAAAGCCGGAGCGCTGGGCGGCACCTGCCCCGCGGTGCTCAACGCCGCCAACGAGGTCGCCGTCGAGGCGTTCCTCGCGGGTCGCATCGGCTTTACTCGAATCTGGCGGACCGTTGCGCAGGTTCTTGATCAAATTCCCATCTCCTCTCAGCCCGACCTCGCGACGATTCTCCAAGCGGACTCCGAGGCACGCCAAATCGCAAACTCGCTCGTGGATTGATTTTTTCACCATTCGGGGGATGGTGGTGGCCCATTTATGTTTTTCGACGGACTGAAGTTTTTTGTCATTTGCATCGAGGTTCTCCTGATTTTCAACCTCCTCATCGTAGTTCATGAGCTAGGCCACTTCCTCGCCGCCCGCTGGCGCGGGTTGGTGGTGGAAAAATTCGCGATCTGGTTCGGCAAGCCGATCTGGAGCAAAACCATCAACGGCGTGGAATACCGCCTCGGCTCGATCCCCGCCGGCGGATTTGTCGCAATCCCCCAGCTCGCGCCGATGGAAGCGGTGGAAGGCGAGTCGCAGACCCCGCGCGAGCAATTGCCTCCGGTGAAGCCGCTCGACAAAATCATCGTTGCCGCCGCTGGGCCGCTTTTCAGCTTCGGCCTGGCTTTTGCCATGGCGCTCATCGTGTGGTTCGTTGGCAAGCCGCAGAGCGAGATCGACAGCACGACGATCGGATTTGTGAAAGAGGGCGGCCCCGCCTACCAAGCCGGCCTGCGCCCCGGCGACCAAATCCTCACCGTGGACGGCAAGCCCGTGAAGCACTTCCTGAGCGGCACGGACAGCGTGAAGTGGCGCATCGTCCGCAGCGAAGGCCAGGTAATCCCCATGACTGTTCTGCGCGAAGGTCAGGAGGTTTCGATCGATTGCGGTTGGACAAAACCCGAGACCTCGAGCTGGCGTCGGCCGGCCTTGCGTGAAATCCAAATCGGGCCGCGCATCGTGCCAGGCGTGGGCTTCGTCGTTCGCGGCAGCCTCGCCGACAAGGCGGGATTCCGCGCCGGAGACCTCGTCACCGACCTCAACGGCGAGCCGATTTTCAACCTCTCCGACATGGGACCGATCATCGATGCCAACCGCGGCAAGGAGGTCGTTTTCACGGTCGAGCGCGGAGGAGAATCATTGCAGCTACCAATGATGCTTCCCCCGCCGTCACCGGACGGCATGCCGGTGGATTTCGGAATCGAGTGGGGCCGCACCACGCTGGCCTACCCGAATCCTTTCCACCAAGTGAAGGACGCCGCGACGAGCATCTTCCGGATGGTCGGCGCCCTCATCTCCCCTGCCTCGGATGTGAAGGCGGCCCACTTCAGCGGGCCGGTCGGCATCATGCGACTCTACTACCAAATCTTCGAGTCGCCCGACGGCTGGAGGATCGCCCTGGCTTTTAGTGTTCTGATCAATGTGAACCTCGCTTTACTGAATCTCCTTCCTTTCCCCGTCCTCGACGGCGGGCACATCACGCTGGCGATCATCGAAGCGATCCGCCGAAAGCCGATCAGTGTGCGGGTTCTGGAAGTTGTGCAGACCGGCTGCGCGCTCCTTCTCATCGGGTTCATGCTTTACCTGACCTTCTACGATGTGGGCGACATCGTGGCCTCGAACGCGCCCGTGCCGGTCTCGAAGTCGAACTAACCGATGCCGCCGGAGTTCCGCAACCACCCCGGCCGACGCCCCACGCGCGAGGTCCAAACTGGTCGCACCGCGATCGGTGGGGAGAATCCCGTCCGCGTCCAGTCGATGCTCACCAGTGATACGATGGATACCGCTGCGTGCGTTCGGGAAACCCTCGGCCTCGTCAACGCCGGTTGCGAAATCGTCCGCATCACCGCGCCCACGGTCAAAGACGCGCGCAACTTGGAAAACATCCGCGCAGAGCTTTTGAAAACCGGCTGCGATGTCCCACTCGTCGCCGACATCCATTTCAAACCCGAAGCCGCCCTCGAGGCCGCCAAGTGGGTCGAGAAGGTCCGCATCAACCCGGGCAACTTCGCCGACTCGAAAAAATTCAACATCCGCGAATACACCGACGAGGAATACGCCGCCGAGATCGGCCGCATCCGCGAGAGGTTCGCGCCGCTTGTCGAACTCTGCCAGCAACGCGGCATCTCGATGCGCATTGGCACGAACCACGGCAGCCTGAGCGACCGCATCATGAACCGCTTCGGCGACACGCCGCTCGGCATGGTCGAGAGCGCACTGGAATTTGCCCGCATCGCCCGCGACCTCGGCTACCACGACTTTGTTTTTTCGATGAAGGCGTCGAACCCGAAGGTGATGATCCAAGCCTACCGCCTGCTCGTCGCACGGCTCGATGAACTCGACCGCGCCGAAGGTGGTTGGAACTACCCCATTCATCTCGGCGTCACCGAAGCTGGCGACGGTGAGGACGGTCGCATCAAGAGTGCGATTGGCATTGGCAGTCTCCTCGCCGACGGAATTGGCGACACGATCCGCGTCTCACTCACCGAGGATTCGGAGCACGAAATCCCCGTCGCCCGCGCGCTGGTGGATTCCATCGTTCGCACCCAAACCAACTTCTCCCCCTGGCCCTTCGATCCCTTTTCCTACACGCGCCGGGCCAGCCAGCGCCTGCAAGTGGATGGTATTCCGCTCGGCGGCCCGGAACTCGTTCGGGTGGTCGCCACGCAATCCACTTGGGAAAAACTCGGGCACAAGCTCGAGGCGCTCGGAGATTACAAACCCGAGATCGTTTTGGAAAAATCCGGCGTCATCGAAATCGACCCGCGTGATTCCGAAGCCGTCGCCCGCACCAATGCCTCCCCTGCCCCGCTCCTCGTCACGGTCACCGATTCCTGCGGCCTCGGCGTGATCGATGCCTTCCGGCAACTTGCCTCCGTTCTCGATCCCCGGCATCCGATTTTGTTGAAGGACACCTTCTCGCCGGGCGGTTCGGATTTTCTCCAAAACCTCCTTGTCGCCTCGACCAATATCGGCTCGCTACTCTGCGACGGCATTGGCGATGCGGTGTTGATCCAAGGCGAGTCCGCGCCCGGCCAATCGCTCCGCCTTGCCCACAACATCCTCCAAGCCGCCGGGGTCCGGATTTTTAAGACCGACTATGTCGCGTGCCCCAGCTGCGGCCGCACGCTTTTCAATCTCCAGGAGACCACCGCCCGCATCAAGGCCGCCACCTCGCACCTCAAGGGCGTGAAAATCGCGATCATGGGTTGCATCGTGAACGGCCCCGGCGAGATGGCCGACGCCGATTTCGGCTATGTCGGCGGCGCGCCGGGCAAGGTGAACCTGTATGTCGGCAAGACGCCGGTGAAATTCAATATCCCCCAAACCGAGGCGGTCGACCGCCTCGTTGACCTCATCAAAGAACACAACCGCTGGGTCGACCCGACGGCGCCTATTTTATGAAAACACTCCTCACCACATTGCTTCTCGGTTTGACAATCGCCAGCGCCTCAGCCACAGACACCGGCTCCATGCAAGACATCCGAATCATTCTCACAACGAACAAGGGCCCCATCGAAGCCACGCTCCTCGCGTCCAAGGCACCAGTAACGGTCGCCAATTACCTGAACCTCGCCAAGCGCGGCTACTACAATGGCCTGGCGTTCCATCGCGTGATTCCGGATTTCATGATCCAAGGCGGCGACCCCGAGGGCAGTGGCCGTGGAGGTCCTGGCTACCGCTTCGAGGATGAATGCACTCCCGAACTCAAGCACGACCGCCCTGGCATTTTCTCGATGGCCAATGCCGGCCCCGGCACGAATGGCAGCCAGTTTTTCATCACCCATGTGCCGACTGCTTGGCTCGATGGCAAACACACCGTCTTCGGCAGCGTCACGAAGGGCCAGGATGTCGTCAATGCGATCAAGCAGGGCGACAAAATCGAGAAAATCGAAATCCTCGATCCCACCGACGACCTCTTTGCCGCCCAGCAAAAGCGCATCGA